>JANTGD010000222.1 GCA_024763135.1 Thiotrichales bacterium
TCACCATAGGACCACTATGATTCATAAAAACAAAACCACATCTAACCCCTTGATGACTCACTGATACAGACAGTTTGGGCTTGGCGGTGTACTAGCTCTGCATTAACAAGGTCGTTGGCAGTTGTGAATTCACATTTTCGCTTTGATCTGGCGCATTTCAGGGATTAGCTGAGTCGTTTTGATGACGCGTTAATGCCTCCGCTGCAGGCACATAGGTGTAGCCTAACGCCTGTGCGACGGGCTCACAGGTGACTTGATGATGGTGAATATTGAGTCCGTCCCGCAAATGCGGGTCATCGAGCAAAGCCTGCAGTCCCTTATCGGCGAGCGTTAGAATATAGGGTAAAGTTGCATTAGTGAGCGCATAGGTAGAGGTGCGCGCAACTGCCCCGGGCATGTTTGCAACGCAATAGTGCACCACATCCTCTACGATAAACGTCGGGTCAGCATGAGTGGTGGGGTGACTGGTCTCGAAACATCCCCCCTGATCGATCGCGACATCGACCACGACTGCGCCGCGCTTCATCTGCGTGAGCATCTGCCGGGTGACAAGTTTGGGTGTGGATGCCCCAGGCACGAGCACTGCGCCGATGACCAAATCGGCTTCAAGGACGTATTCGTCCAGAGTATTGCGGTTAGAATAGATTGTCGTCAGTCGAGGCCCAAACTGTTCGTCCAAGGTTTTGAGCCGCTCAATATTACGCTCCAGTATCACCACATTGGCGCCCAGTCCCATAGCCATACGCGCTGCATTGAGGCCGACCACACCACCGCCGATAACGACCACCTTGCCGGGCGCAACCCCGGGGACACCACCGAGTAGTGTGCCATTCCCGCCTTGCTCCAGTTCCAACGCATGCGCCCCTGCTTGTATGGACATACGGCCTGCGACTTCGCTCATGGGTGCAAGTAAAGGGAGCCCTCCATGCGCATCGGTAACGGTTTCGTAGGCAATCGCAGTACAACCAGATGCAAGCAGTAGTCGCGTCTGTTCCGGGTCGGGCGCCAAATGTAAAAAGGTAAAAATTAGTTGATCTGGGTGTAGTAAAGTGCATTCCTGGGGCTGCGGTTCTTTGACCTTCACAATCAGCTTGGCCTGTTGGAATAGCTCGGTCGGGTCCTGGCAAATGCTTGCCCCAGCAGCTTCATATAAAGCATCATCCAAACCGATCGCGTGGCCAGCGCTGGTTTCCACCAGGACGTCGTGACCATGGGCGACCAGTTCCCGCACACCAGTGGGCGTTAAGCCAACACGAAATTCGTTATTCTTGATCTCTTTGGGTACGCCTATCAGCATCACGTTTCTCCGTTCTGGTTCCGCTTTCTCAATGACAGTGCTTTGGGCGGGCGTCCGGAATAATCTTAGTGCATGCAAAGTTACTCAGGACTTCGCCGGTAGCGACTCGCCCGTTTGCAGGGACTGGGGCAAACCTGTGGTTTATTCCGACTATTGCGTTGCACCGCTCGCAATCTGCGCTTTGCACTTGGGCTACTCGCGAGGGTTTGCGGCCGCCTCTTGTATAGCGCACTCGATCCGCTGGGATGCCAATGATATCAGTCGGTAGCCATCAACTTTCTCTTTTACCAATCGTTATAAGAGTGCTCGGACGAGTATTCTACTGCTCCCCCAAAAAGGTGAACGTTTACCAATCTGTAAGATTGTATGCCGTGACTGTTACCTATGGACCGCGTTATTTTTGTACCTGTTCGGTTACATGCAGCGCGGCTCGCCTGGATCTCGGCTGAAACTGATCAGTACCGGGTCGTTACTTGCAACGCGGATTTGAAACCAATAATGCAGGCATCCAATAGCCTTCTGACGCCTTCAATAGCACGCCGATTTCGGGTTTGTCGATAACCAATGGTGAAGACAGTGCTTTCTCATCTCTGATACTCCGACTACCATTTATTGATGGATACAGCGTAGCCTGTTGGAAATGACATACAGCGATCTAAGGATAGCAACGTTGCCGTGGCTGATTGGGAGGGGCACTGCAGGGGGACGGATAGAGAAGCGTAGGCTAATCTTGGGGCAGCTGAACTGAGGCGAATTACTCGCTATTGAACAAGCAACAGTGGGAAATCAAGCCAGTTTCGGCTGTTCTGGAGTATAGCGTCCCAGTTCTTACGCAGCGCGGTCCGATAACGCGCCGTAACCTCTGGGGGCGCTCCCCTCTGATGAGGGCTGATTACGGATTGTCTTAGGATTTGCGGTCAGGGACCTCAGAATCTCTGAGGTATCATGGCTGCGCGTGGTAAAGATCAATGCAGAGCATGTATGAGCCCCGCATAATTGAGCAATTGACACACGAGGTACATTTTGTCATCTCGGACTAAAGGGCACTGTGGCTGTAACTCTGCCGGCACCACTTGCAGTTGAATTGCCAACTGTTTTTTTGCGGCATTGATAAAAGTACGTTGTAAACCCCAAACCGGGACTGCGTGGTCTATCCAGCTAAGCTATGGCGTTTGTTCTATTCTAAAGTTTAAAACTGATGATTGAGGAGTGACTATGGAACTGCATGAATTGCAAGATCTAGATTTCGACGATGCGTTGAGTCTCCTGGAGGAAAGATTGGAAACGCTGCGATTACGCGTGGCCGATGCAGAAAAGCAAGCAGGTGATGATGAAGTAAAAAAACGTGCCGTGGCAGATCTTTACCAGCAGCACAGCGATGCTTTGGAAATGCTGAACCGTTATCGAGAAATGAAAGCGCAAGAGCTCGCAGGTGAGCGGGACAATCTATTGACTGAAATGCTAGGTATTCTTGACGAAATTGGAAATAAGGTTGACCGAATGGTCAGTTAAGGCTCAGCGCTTTAAACGCACTGTTCGGTTGTCTTTATATGTTGTGTAGCCACGGCAACGTGGCTACGGTGTCTTGGGTTACTGACAGAAACGCTGCAGTTTCAATCTATCTCGCGCAATATGTGGGTCGGCATTGCCCTCGGTTTCGGCATGCGTCACTGCAATCTTCCAGTGTGCACACGGCGGTGGGAAAGGGTATTCGTAAAGATAAGCCGCGATTTTTTCCAGTTGATCTTGAGGTAGCGCCAACGCAGGCATCAGACCTAAGGTTTTTACGGCTCGATGCATGAGTGCTTTATCTGAACTGGGTTGTTTGACGAACGCGGTAATTGCGTTAATAAACGCGTGTTTCGTGGGATACGCCTGTCGGTATTTCCGTTGAATGCCGAACAGCGGTGGTCCTTTGGGTGGATCCAGCGTTTGTTCATGACAGGCATTACAGGTACCGATCAATCGCCCTCCAGCGATGGCGGCAGCAGTGAAATTATTCGTGTCAGTCGTCCCGGTTGCGGCCATACCAGCGCCGGCAAGGAAAAAGGTATAGCTGAGCAAAATGCAACCTAAAATAAGTTTCAGCCTGCGATGTGTGACTTTCATGCTGGGTTCTTCTCCACTCTAAGACTTAAGGAAGCTCTGATCGATTCGTAACACGGCATCTTGCGGCGCAAAATCGCCCACTTCTAAGTGGCGGATCTTCGCAATAGCCAGCGATTACCTGCGATCCGCGCCTTGAACGGGACGATTGTTCACCACAATCTGCTCGCGCCAGAATTAATCAGAGCTTACTTAAAAGCCGAGCTTGCTGATGAGTTAGGCAGAAATTACAGCAAGCCTGCCTTAATTAGAGCTGAAATGCGATGCCGTCATTATGAAGAAAGGGTAGGTTATACCGGTATCGCGTGTTGCTTTACGGCGCCGTACAAGAGAAGGCGGGTCCCGGTCTACTTGCTACCAATACAATCTATAGTCAAGCCACATTCAGCGCGTCTCTGAGCGCTCAGGCACAAGCCGGTGCGATCTCTTGGATGAATGCCCAGAGACCCAAAACCTTCGGGGTGCTCTGTATGAACCGGTTCCGCCGCAAGGGGCGTGCGCCTGGAATTCAGCCTCCATGCACTGGCTTATAATCTGAGTCGGGCCCTTGCCAATGGAGCCTTTACAGCGCTTGCACGTGCCTTGTATAGGCATCTGCTACGGATCAAGAGGGCATGAGATGCGGTCTGCCTCAATTTTGCGGAAGGTCCCTCCAGAGCGTCATTGGGTGGTCGCGTTACAGCAGCGCTTCAGGAAGATTCTTTACGATGGGTTTTACAATATCTTGTGAGGGAAGGAAAAATCACATTTTTTCCTTTCCGCGTGACGCAAAGTCCTGGACGGATTTTTGCGACACTCTCTTTGGGGAGAGGGGGCGACGAACTCCGAAACCTGAGTTAGTAAGATGAACTTAGTTCATCCGATTGGTGTGGTATGTCGGCTTGGTTACTGAGCTGGGTCGTTTGTAGCTGGCTGGCACGTATTCTCATGAATATTTTGTGGATAAATCCGGCAAAGTATGGCGTTTCGTATAACATGTCCGTTAGTGTGTAGCTTTATCAATCCGTACACTTTTAGCCGCAGAGCACGCGGTATTTGGCCGGTTGCGTGAAAATTGGCTTAGACAATTCATAGCAACGCCTCATTCAGCGGGTCTCTGGGCACAAGGCGTACCAGCGCTGGCATAGCCGCGCCTTGATCCGTAATCTCTGGGTCGCTCTGTATAGGGTGTTACTATGGATTGACTTAGTAAATCTAATTTCTCAGCTTATGCGTTGTCATTTGTCGACCTCGGCATGATTTTCGCGCGCTCCCAAAGCGCGAAAATGTCGTGATCTTGAGCAAATTTCACGGCGGCTGGGTTGCGAAACTTAAACTAGAAAATAAAGAGGACGTAATATGTCAGTTGAGTTACCAGAACGTGATGGTGATGGTTATCTTGTCGATATGAACGATTGGACACCTGAAATAGGTAAAGCCATGGCGGAAGCCGATGGCGTAACGCTGACCGATGAAATGTGGGATCAGATACTCAAGGCCCGTGAATTTTATGAGGAGGAAATGGTTGTCCCCCCTATTCGTAAATTTGCAAAATTCCTGGGAGTGAATCAAAAAGATCTGTTCAAACAATGGAACACGGGGCCGATGAAGCCGATTACAAAATACGGCGGACTACCTAAACCAACGGGTTGTGTATGATCGTGTGACGCCAGTCAGGAAGCCGGCCAGGACTGGCAGGCAGCCTGGAGGGAGGCAGCTGTTCCGTGGTTGCGGGTACATGCGTGGACAGCTAGTTAGATCATGGCTTGCGTAAAGAAGCGAGGACTTTCAACTTGGTTTGAATGAAGTCTTTGTGGGGCACATACAGCAAGTCACTGATTTTACGTAGAGTATATTCTTCGTAACGATCTAAATCACCATCCGCATAAGCGACGCGCCACAACTGTTCGAGTAGACGTCGCTTGTCTTCTGCACGATAGTGTTCGTTGATCAGGCGTGTGAACTCATGGAGCGAGGTGGCTTCCTGCGATTCTTGCTGGGCCATGGAGACGAGGGCGATGATTTCGTCTTCCGACAGATGCAGGCTATCCTGTAACAAAGACTCGATACGTTGCAGCTCCGCTGCTTCCACGCGAAAATCAGCATTGGCGATTTCTATCATTAAGGCTGCAGCGGCGAGACGCAGCTGATGTTCAGCGGGGAGATCCTGTTGCGATGCGCCTAAGGGTTGAGAGAAGAGCTGTTTGATCGATTTGAACATGTGATGCTCCTAAGTGACCGTCGACCTGAGGAATAGATCAGCACCACGGACGACTGTCTGATGGGCCCCGATTATCCCACATATCTCGCAGTGACTCTATTGGCCATCATTACTCGTATTCTGTTGAGGCGGCGCCTTAATTTATCCGCTTTGTAACGACTCAGCGTGTTTAGATTTCGGTATCTATCAAGGCATTTTCGCACGGAGAATGTGAGCATATAGTTAATATGTGGCCATTCGAGTACGCAAATAACGCCGAGATGGGCCAAAAGATGAATACGCTGAGTCGTTACCCCGCTTCATCATTTGGCAGGAGACCTGAACTGAGAGACAAGCACGGATAAGCTGTGGTGAGCCTAAAAAATCAAAAAGAACAACGGGGTGCGCGCGTACTCTGCACTGACCAGGTAGATTCGATAGATTATCCCTCACCCTTAGGTGGCCATGCAGTA
Source organism: Thiotrichales bacterium (assembly GCA_024763135.1). Lineage (GTDB taxonomy): Bacteria > Pseudomonadota > Gammaproteobacteria > UWMA-0217 > UWMA-0217 > JANTGD01. The sequence goes on from JANTGD010000222.1 coordinate 6,056, forward strand.
GTTGACTTTAGCGAGTGCATCAACCTAAAAACCTCAGTTGGATCACAAAAGTCCACGCAAGCTCTTGGTGCGCCTAGCAAATCAGAAAAACCTCTCATCACCAATAAGGTGACCACGAGTTTTTCCGATTCACCATGCACACCAATATCTTACGTGTCTTTTTTGCGCCCAAC
>JANTGD010000223.1 GCA_024763135.1 Thiotrichales bacterium
AGAATGCACAAGAGATTGCTCGGCGGGCAGGTCGCGGTATTGTCATCGACTATGCGGCGGCCCTGGACCTCGAGCGGGCGAAAACCCTGGGACTCGATAATGTGCGTCTGACTCGGGATGCGTTTGAAATTGTCAGTGATCCGCAGATTCAGATCGTGGTCGAGCTGATTGGTGGTTATTCCCCGGCACGCGAGCTGGTCATGGCGGCCATTGCTAATGGTAAGCATGTGGTGACTGCGAATAAAGCATTGATCGCATTGCATGGCAATGAAATCTTTAGCGCCGCGCAGGAGAAAGGCGTCATTGTCGCTTTCGAGGCCGCAGTCGCCGGGGGTATCCCGATTATCAAAGCGGTCCGAGAGGGTTTGGCCGCGAACCGAATCGAGTGGATTGCTGGTATTATCAACGGCACCGGTAATTTCATTTTGACCGAGATGCGGGATAAAGGGCGGGATTTCTCGGATGTACTCGCGGAAGCACAGGCGCTGGGCTATGCGGAAGCTGATCCTACTTTTGATATCGAAGGTATCGATGCCGCACACAAATTGACGATTCTTGCGTCCATTGCTTTTGGTATCCCCTTGCAATTCGATGCTGTCTATACGGAGGGAATCACCGCTGTGACGCAAACGGATGTGGCGCATGCTGGCGAATTGGGTTACCGGATTAAACACCTGGGCATCACGCGGCGTACCTCTGCAGGGGTCGAGCTGCGGGTTCACCCTACGCTCATTCCGGAAAGACGTCTGATTGCCAATGTCGACGGCGTCATGAATGCGGTACTCGTTCAGGCTGATGCTGTCGGGCCAACCTTGTACTATGGCGCGGGCGCTGGAGATCTGCCAACAGCTTCCGCAGTGGTGGCTGATATTGTGGATGTCGTGCGCTCATTGACCGCCGATCCCGGCAATCGGGTACCGCATCTGGCGTTTCAGCCCGATTCGATGGCCGATCTGCCAATTGTACCTATGAGCGATGTGGAAACAGGATTTTACCTGCGTTTGCGCGCCAAAGATCAACCAGGCGTTTTGGCCGAGGTGACCCGTATTCTTGGAGATCAGGGCATCAGCATCGAGGCCATGCTGCAGAAAGAACCAGCGGAAGGTATGGCGGATGTCGATGTCATATTGCTTACGCAGCGCGTACGGGAAGGACAAATGGATACCGCCATTGAACAGATCGAAGCCCTCGATGTCATTACCGATCGGGTGACACGCATTCGCGTTGAATCCTTGTCGGCCGATTGAGTACGAATCCATCGGGGCGACAGCCAACTGCGCGCTAAAAAATCCAGTCATTTAACATTACGGACCTAACTATGCCATTTCGAAATCGCTATACCGGCCTGATAGATCGCTATCGGGACCGTCTGCCTGTACATGACGATACGCGCATTATTAGCCTTGGTGAGGGGAATACCCCGTTGATACGGCTGCACAATATTCCGGATACTCTGGGAAAAGAAGTCGATATCTATGTGAAATATGAGGGCCTCAATCCCACGGGCTCGTTTAAAGACCGGGGTATGACAATGGCGGTCACTAAAGCAGTCGAGGAGGGCAGCCAGGCGATCATTTGCGCTTCTACGGGCAATACGTCAGCAGCGGCGGCTGCGTATGCTGCACGGGCTGGTATTACTGCATTCGTGCTCATACCGGATGGAAAGATCGCCATGGGTAAACTGGCGCAGGCGATGATGCACGGTGCGGTTGTCATTCAAATCAAGGGGAACTTTGACGATGGCATGCGTCTGGTCAAAGAAGTTGCCAATGAAGCGCCGGTCACCATCGTCAATTCCATTAACCCCTATCGTTTACAGGGGCAAAAAACAGCCGCATTCGAGATTGTTGAGGAGTTGGGACGGGCTCCCGATTTTCACTGTCTACCCGTCGGTAATGCGGGCAATATTACCGCGCATTGGATTGGCTATACCGAATACGCGTCTGCATCGGGTGACCATGTGACCGATGCCTGCGCTTATTGTGGCGGACATTGTAAATTCGCTGGTGGAGCGGTGGTGGGTAACCGACCTCAAATGGTGGGGTACCAAGCAGCTGGCGCCGCCCCGTTTATTCAGGGTGCGATGGTCGATCAGCCGGAAACAGTGGCTACCGCGATTCGCATTGGGCATCCCCAATCCTGGGAATACGCGTGGAAAGCCAGTCAAGAGTCGCAGGGCTGGTTTGATGCCTGTACCGATGAGGAGATCCTGGCAGCACAAAAATTTCTGAGCGAGAAAGAAGGCATCTTTTGCGAACCGGCGTCTGCCACTTCGCTGGCGGGGGCCCTGAAAGATATTGCGACGGGAAAGATTCCGGAAGGTAGCTCCGTAGTCTGTACCTTGACAGGGCATGGCTTAAAAGATCCGGATACTGCAATTGCGCAGAGCACCGCTCCCGTGGTAACGATTGAGGCAGAGCTCGATGCGGTAAAGCAGGCGATCCTCAGTAATATGGGATAGCTTGGCAGGAGTGATGAGAGGAGTGACGTTGCGGCCTGAATTGACTGTCTGGAGACGATCGTGATCTCCCTGTCCCGAGACCATTGGTGGCCATTGCGCCGTGTCATGGCCGGGGGATTCGTACTATTGGCCTTATGGTCAATGTTCTATGCGGGCGCTTGGTTGATCGGTGACTTCGTTCAATTGTCTGCGACCAATCCCAATCTGCAGGGAGACGCGCAGGTCGTCGATTTTGATGATCTTGCCTATATTGGACAATCCCTAAGCCAGTACCGTTTCTACTACGGCGTTGCTTTATTAGTGATCGCGATTGCATTGATAGCGCTGTCGGTGACACTGCTGGATCGTACGCTGCGCGCGCGCCCGGTTTTCATTGCGGGGGGTATCGCGTTGCTGCTGGAGGCGGTATTTCTTTCGCAAGTTTTTAGTGGTTGGCTGTTTTTAGGTTTTTTATTGACTGCACTGGCGATCTATCTGGCGACTGATTTTCCGAACGCTGAAGGTTCGGCACCAGTCTCTACGGCCAGTCCATCGAAAGCGGAGCAAGATCCTGAAATAGCCCAGTCATCCGACGAGACATCCGCTCAGCCAGTGCCTGTGGAGACGCCGATCGGCAATTTAGCCGTTAGCACCGAGATAGAGGAGGCATTGAACAAACCACCTGAAGCCGAGCGCACCAGCGAAATCGATCTCCTTGCCCGGGAAATTGACAGTGATTTGAACCTGGACACCGAAGCTGATTATCAGCTGGCACAGGTGTATGTGGAAGGCGAGACAGACCCCATCGTGTTGGCTTCGGAAGCGAGCGACGATGAAACTGCCGCGCAAGAGCTCCAGGCAGTACAAGACAGTGCACAGCGCGGAGACGACGCTGCATTGACCATTCCAGAGGCGCAGCCAACGCATGCCACAGACTCCTCCGTAGTACCAGATCAAGTTGCTGAGAATACCTTGGCAGATACGCCTGTGGTGCAGCCGGAGCCCCAATCATCCGGTGTGGAAGAAGACATCATCGTCCCACCACAATCGGATCTTTTCGAAGAACTCTCTGCGCTGGATACATTAGAAGCGCCAGAGCGTGCCAAGCCAGCAGATAGTCCGCCGATACACCGGGATTCTCGACAAGAAGAAGACTCGCTTGCTAGCCTGTCTACAGAACGCAGGCGAGGTACCCCTACAGAGATCGGGGTATTGGAGGAGGATCAGCAGGTGGACCTTGGCTTCGATCCACAACGACTGTCTCAACAGGAGGCATTGTTACCGCCTCCACGCCGGAGTATATGGGGACTGCTCGATTGGGTTGTTGTTAGTTTGATCTTTGCATGTATCGTCGTGATTGCGTTGATTTCCTTTATTTGAACCAGCCGTTTTCTACCCCATACAGGGTGATCTGATGAGCGTCTATGGTAACTGCGTACACACCAGCACCACTTTTCAATACCAGTAAACGTTTTCTGCAGGCCCGCTCATTGGCGCCACGCCGCATGCCTGTGGCGAACGAGTCTTTGCCTGATGGCGATGATGTGGTCGCTATCCTCAACCGGCTCAACGTCGATGAAGACACACTGATCGCCGCTTATTTGTCCGACCGGCGCTTCACCGATGTGGTCTCGACGGAGGAAGTCGGTGTGCAGTTTGGTCACGAAGTCGCGGTACTTGTGGACAATGTGCGGAAACTCAATAACTTGCCGGATGCCTTTGCCGAAGAGACCTGGAATGAATCACAGGCGGAAGGATTACGGCGTATGTTGTTAGCGATCGTCAATGATGTGCGCGCGGTCTTGATCAAACTCGCCTTTCGTCTCGCACATCTGCAACGACTGACGAAGAAACCCAGTGAAGCGCGTAGCCGCCTGGCGCGAGAAACGCTTGAAATCTACGCCCCTTTGGCTAATCGTTTAGGGGTGGCGCAACTGAAGTGGGAAATGGAAGATCTGTCGTTTCGTTTCCTTGAACCGGTTACTTACAAAAAGATCGCCAAGGCCTTGGAAGAGCGGCGTCTGGATCGCGAAGCATATGTCGCCCGGTTTCGCGACACATTGGCCAATTTACTGCGCAATGCAGGCATTACCGCGGAACTTTCAGGCAGGCCCAAACACATCTATAGCATTTGGAAAAAGATGCGGCGCAAGCAGGTGGGCATAGAAGAGCTCTATGATATACGTGCACTTCGCGTTATTGTCGAGACGGTTGCCGATTGCTATACCGCTCTGGGTCTCGTGCATACCCACTGGAAAACGATTCCTCGGGAGTTTGATGACTATATCGCCAATCCCAAACCCAATGGGTATCAGTCTCTGCACACCGTCGTGGTGGGCGAGGGCGGCAAGCCGGTCGAAATTCAAATCCGCACGCGTACGATGGATGAGTTTGCTGAACATGGTTTCGCTGCCCATTGGATTTACAAAGAGGGTTCAACCCAAAATGCGGCCATGCAGTCAGTGGTCAATTCCTTGCGCACCTTACTGGAAGACAACGCGAACAACGATACGGCGTTGGTTGAAGATTTTAAAACTGAGGTCTTTCCCGATCAGGTCTTTGTGTTGACACCCAAAGGACAGGTGGTTGAACTGACGAAAGGGGCGACCCCGCTGGATTTTGCTTACGCCATCCATACCGAAGTGGGCCATCGTTGCCGCGGTGCGAAGGTGAACGGCAAAATTGCACCTCTCACGCAAGTGCTCAATACGGGAGACCAAGTTGAGATTCTGACCGCAAAAGAATCCAGGCCGAGCCGGCACTGGATGGATCCCAATAGTGGCTATCTCATTTCATCGCGCGCCCGTGCCAAGGTCCGGAGCTGGTTTCATAAGCAGGACAGCGCAGAGAATCTGGAAGCGGGCAGGAAACTGCTGGAACAAACCGCGAAACACTACGGTGTTCCCGAGCCAGATTTGGAGCAGATGGCGAAACACTTCAGCGTCACCGATACCTCAGCGTTGCTGATCAATATCGGCCGCGGGGATATCCGACAATCTCAAATCGACGCATTTCTGCGACCGCCATTGCCTGGAAGGGACGCGCTCCAGAGCCAGACTCTTGAAACCCAGCAACCAGCAAAAAAGGCACAGGTAGCGGGGTTGAGTAATCTCCTGACCAAGATTGCGCAATGCTGTAAGCCAGTCCCGGGAGATGATGTCATTGGCTTCATTACGCGGGGTCATGGAATTACGGTGCATCGCAGGGACTGCGCCAATATCCTGAATCTCGACGAAGACAAGCGCCACCGATTGGTGGAAATCGACTGGGGTCAGCATGCCGATTTCTATAGCATCGATCTTGAACTGGAAGGCTTTGATCGTCCTGGGCTATTGAATGATGTAACCCGCCTGATATCAGACTCCCGCAGTAACCTCACCCGCGTAGATACGCGGACCGATCCGCAAACACTCGGTGTTAAAATGTTTTTGAGTCTGCAGGTTCAGAGCGCGGAGCAGCTGACCCGGTTGATCAATCGGCTCTCTCAGGTCCGCAATGTCCTAGAGGTTCGTAGGGTCGGGCATGCCTAATTTATCGCCCAGTTTTAAATGACGGAAACCGCTGTTCTGTTCGCATTCTCGGTAGATGCACTTCGCAGTGAATGGTTGTTTCCTTCCAAAGCAGTGCAACAACGCCAGGGGGTTCAGGTAGGGCAACGATACGTAGCATCTCAAAAGCGCTGAGTCCGTCATTTTAAATTGGGCGATGTACCCGCAAGCAGTCTATAAGACAACCGTCCCGCGTTGTGATTTCGCCTTGATCTGACGCATTTCAG
>JANTGD010000224.1 GCA_024763135.1 Thiotrichales bacterium
CCGTGCGCATGGTTTCGACAAAATCCAGGTTGTTTTCCTGCCCCCGGCTCAGGCCCGCATCACGGTCGGCGCGCCAAGTGTGTTCAGACATAGATTTTCATCCCGTGTACTTGCTGCCATGGATTGGTGCGGCTCAGGCGCCTCAGTGCGGCCCTCATGCCCTCAATCGCCATGCCCGCCAGCACTGGGTTAGCCTTTGGCTTTGGCAGGGCTTTGAAGGCGCGATGACAGGCCGCAGCACTGCCGCCCTTACAGGCCCGGCGAAAGGCAGCGATGGACGGCGGCCAATCAAGCTCCGTTCGGCAGGCCGCCAACCCGCGTTTGATTTCTTTCGCTGACACGCCAGCCAAACCAAGACCCCACTCCTCCTTGGCCAGATCAACGTCCCGCTCAGTCTGAAACTGCCGGGTCCAGCGGTTCACATAAATCGCCTTCAACTTGGCGAACAGCAGGGAAACCCAAGACCGTGGCAGCGGCTGCTTCTGCGTCACGGTCGATTTTTTCGGCGATATCGGCCCGGCGGCCGACAGGTGATGATTGACGTGTTTCATGGCTTCGCTCCCAGGTGCGCACAGCAGCCTTCCAATCCTTCATGGGGTTCTTGCCAACTCTCCAGCCGTTGGCGGTGTAGTGGTCTGCGAATTGTTGCGGGTTGACGTTGTTGCCACGCTCACGGCAGTAAGCGGCAACCTGATCGACGGTGGGTTTTACAAAACGGGGAGAGGCTTTCTTTTTTTTATTATTTTTTTCTTTTATATCTTCTCTTCTCTTCTCTTCTCTGGTTACGGTATTTGTAACGGTGTCAGCGTTACAGTCATCGTTACCAATTGATGATTTTTCCGTAACTTTTGCCCGATGCCTGGCTACCCGGCGGTTTGTAACTGCCCGTTCCTTGGCACTTTTCCCGTTGTGGTAGTCGAAATTATTGAAAACTACGCTTGCATCATTCATTGAGCACCAACCAACGGATACCAGCGCATCGGTGAAACCTGTTACGTTTGCCTTACGGTCTATCGCGGTTTTTGTAACGCCGACAGCGTTACCATTTGTTAACTGCTGATCTGCCCAGACCCACAACCGCACCAAAACGCCCATCACGTGATCCGGGTCAATACCCAGGATTTCAGCCATCGCAAAGACTTCTGGCTTTTCCGGCGTAGTGTGTTCGATCTTTATCCAATCGCCCGCCATGTCATCACCTATGCAGGTTGTCCCACCGCTCTTTGTCGCGGGCGCAGGCAAAACATAGCGGCAGCCCAAGCTTCACCCGGCCCGGCTCTATGCAGCCACCGCATTCGCGGCACTCCGTCACCGGCTCATCGGAGTACACGCAGGCATCGCGGGCCGCTTTGATAGCTGCCTCGGTGGTTGCGTCGATGTTTCTCTGTGCGCGGTCCACGTCATCCATGATGGCCACCCACGGAGCGCAGGTTTGAGCGTTGCGATTCGGCCTCGGTCAAGGCGTTGATGCGGGCGGCCATGGCTGGCACGCCCCCGGCGAAGTCATGGGCGGTGTCGTAAATTGCCCGGTCTAATCTGTCGGCCATTGTGGTTGCTCTCCTTCGGTCCACGTTTTTCTTTCCCTATCCAGGTTCTAAGGTGTAGACGTGCAAAAAGAAGCCCGCCGAGGCGGGCAAACACCAAAGGAGACAGGGGATGCAGCGATGCTGGGGATTGATGAAGCGGAAACCATTAAGCCGCCTCGCCCTTCCCTTGCGTGTAAATATCGTCCAGAGACAAGCGCGGGTCGGCCTCTACCAGCTTTAGCGCCAAGGCAGGGGAAGGCTTCTTCCCCCGCCACCCGGTAGCGCACTGATGCAGATATCGAGGGTCTGCGCCAACCTTATTACCAAGGTCGCGCAAAGCTTTGAAGCCGCCTTCTTTGTAGATGTCATGTAGATTCATGCCGCAAATGATAGCTGCTAGCTACGCTCTTTGCAAGCAAATAGCCAATTTCCACTTTAATAGCGAATGGCTACGATCAAAATCATGAGATGCGAAGATAAAAAACGTAACCGGCGCGAAAACTTGCTCAGGCTGCATGAGCGATTTTCGTTAGAAAAACCCCTTTTATGGCAGAACGCCGCGCCTGACAACGGTGCGGCTTTTTTTTGTCAAAAAAGTCAGCTACTAGCTATTGACAGGTAGCTACTAGCTAACTATTATTCTCCACAACAAGCGAAAAACGACTGAGATCAAAACACTCAAAGGAGTAGCACGTGAGCAACATCAAACACGCGAATCTGGGGAATCGGCTGCGCAGTGCGCGCCGCAGGAAAGGCATGACACAAGAGCAATTGGCTTTGCAATCGGGCACCAGCCAGACCGTGATTCAGAAAATCGAAAACGGCAAGAGCCTGCGTCCGCGCAAAATAAATGAAATCGCCAAGGTGTTGGACGTAAATCCGGCATGGTTGCAGTTCGGCGCACCGCATGCGGACCGGGAAATGCCGGCAACATAACCAGAACTCCGGGTAGGGCTAGGGGTGCAAGGATGCGGGCCAGTTGGCTAACGGCAGACGAACAAACGACCCCCGAGCTGGTGCAAGGCCGGCCCCGATTTTTTACCAGAGGAAGACGATATGAAAAATCCGAGCTGCGACACATTGGATAAAATGCTGCACATCTGGCGCAGCCACCGTCGACTCCACCTCCGCGAAGAGGTGCGCGACACCTGGCGGGGCATCCACAACCTGCGCGGCGCGGCGCCTTCCGTTATCACCACGGATGGCCGTCGCTACTACCCAGGCACCACCGGGGACTCTTAGCCATGGAAGACATTATTATCTTGCTTGCCTGGCTGGCTGCGCTACTTGCGGTACTTTCCCTGGCTGGCGCCATCAGCGATGGCCTACCACTGATATGGAAGCGACGACATGAAAGGTTTCAATCGAGCCGTGCGCCGCGCCGTTGAGCTGGCGAAGCGCACCCACCACGACCAGCACCTACTGGAAGATCGAGGACGTTTGATCACGGTTGACGGAACGCACTTGACCCGTGCCAACGGCCACTACATTGGCGTAGCCCTTAGCGAAGGCGTCTGGATCGACGCCGCACCGGGAGAACTGCACGGAAGCATCTGCTGACTGGCCAATCAAATAACCGGAGGATGCGACGCATGTTTGACCCAGAACAAATGAAGGACAACGACGAGCGGAAAGCGCCGGATGGCTTGTGGCTAATGCTGACTGTTGCGGCGGTTGTCATCCTTGCTCCGCTGCTTTTCTCACTGTGGCTTCTCCCATGAAAAAGTTCGCCGTTGAAATGGAAGAAGGCAAGAACGGTGCTTGGAATTGGGAAATCAAAGACCCACGCGGAACCGTGATTGCATGGGGCGCCAGGGTTGGCAAGAAAGCAGATGTGCTGGCCCATCTGAAAAAAGCCTTAGACCGGTACAACTCGAATGGATCCTCGACCACGTGGCGCGGGTATCAATCAAAGAAAGATGTGGAGGCTGCATAAATGCTTACTCAAGAACAAATTGAATTACGACGATCTGGTGTGGGCGGCAGCGATGCGCCGGCCATTGCCGGGATCGATCCTTACCGGCAAGCACTGGATGTGTACCACCAGAAGCTGGGCATGGACGAAATGACGGAACCGCCGAATGAAGCGAAAGTGGCGGCGGGGAACCGGATGGAACCTTACATCGCTGATTGGTGGGCGGATACGCGGGGAATGAAATGTCGTCGGCGCAATGAAATGCTCCGCCATCCGGACTTCAGTTTCATGTTGGGGCATATCGACCGAAAGGTGGTAGGTGACAAGGCCGGGCTGGAAATCAAGAACCGCGGCCAATACAACAGCGACGACTATGGCCCGAACGGTACCGACCAGGTGAAGCAGACGGACATCATTCAGTGCCAGCACTATCTCGCGGTGACCGGTTGGGACCTTTGGCACATGGCCGTATTGGTCGATGGCTGGGACCTGCGGTGGTATGAGATACCGAAGGATCAAGGGCTGATCGACTCCCTCATCGATATGGAATATAAGTTCTGGCAGTTGGTTAAAAAACAGACGCCGCCCGATGTGGATTTTGCCCACCGGTCCACCCCTGGCTTGATCCAAAAGCTTTACCCAGGCACCAATGGTGAAACCGTCTTGCTGCCTGATCGGGCGTTACAAATTGCGCATGAAATGGACGAGCTGAATGAGCACAAGAAGGTGGCAGAGAAGCGCCTGAAGGCTCTGAAGGCTGAGCGTGACCTGATGCTAGGGGAAAGTGCTGTCGGCCTGCTACCGGGCGGCTCTGGTGGCTGGCGCCGCAAGCTGATTGAACGCAAAGGCTATGAGGTCAAGCCGTCTGAATACTATGACATCCGCTTTTCCGCGAAACTTAAGGAGGCTGCATAACATGAACGAAATCGCTGAAAACATTCCGGCCACGCTGGAAGAAACCGAAAGCCATCCGGTTCCGTCCCGTAGTGCCGCACAAGCGCAGATCACCCCGTTTTCCAGTTCTGCCGCCTTTGCTGATGCGCAGCGTATGGCGAAAGCCTTGGCCGCTTCGACACTGGTACCAAACGACTACCGGGGGAATATTGCCAACTGCGTCCTGGCCTTGGAAATGGCCGCTCGTACCGGCTCCGGAATCATGGCCGTTATGCAGGATTTGGTCATTGTCCACGGGAAGCCGGCATGGCAAGCCAAATACATCATCGGCGCGCTGAACTCCTGCGGGCGGTTTGAGCCGCTGCAATATGAGCAGGACAACGCCCCCGATCCGCTGCCGGATAAATGGCAGGACTTCCCCCTGGCGTGGCGCTGCCGGGCGACGGCAAGGGATAAGAAGTCCGGCGAACTGCGCAAGGGACCCTGGGTGTCTATCGCCACCGCGCATGCCGAAGGCTGGATTAAAAAGAACGGCAGCAAGTGGCAGTCAATGCCTGAATTGATGCTGATGTACCGCTCGGCATCGTTCTTCGGAAAACTCTATGCGCCGGAAATTCTGCTCGGCATGGCCAGCGCTGAAGAAGCACACGACATCGTGGATGTTAATCCGTCAACCGGCGAAGTCGTCAACATTTACCACGGACGACCGGCTGCGACATCGAGAACAGAGCAGGTTGCCGGCATCCTCGAAAAGGCCGTGCAAAGCGAAATTGGCGACGACAGCGGTCAGGAGGACTACTTTCCTGCTCCGGGTGTTGCTGATGTCCTGAAGGCCGTCACAGGCTCTACGAGTGAGGATGATCTTGCAGAGTGTGAGGACGTCGCCAGGAACATTAAATCGGCGGCTGACCGGAACACTATCCGGGCGGCGATAGAGAAACGTCGAGAAGAACTGAGCACAGATTGACCCGTGAAGGCGTAGCGGCCACCACCAGTGCCGCGGTGGATTAGCCGGCGAGTACCGTTGAAGCACGCAACCCCGGCAGCGGTGGCCTGAGCCTTTAGGATTTCCAGCCGGGTGACACCGCAACCCTTAACGATGTGAGAAACCAACCGTGAGCGAGAACAAGTACGACTTTACGACCCAAACCATGCCAGGCCTTGATGGAGGCGTGTTCGCCGGCAAGATCAGCCACGCCATTAAAGAAACCGCCCTGGCATTGGAATGAACGACAAATCGGAACAGGACATGCGCCGGGATCATGCCCGCCAGTGCATCGGCCGGGCGGATGAGGCACTAAAGGACGACAATCTTGAGGTTGCCAAGTACGAAATCGAAGCCGCGGACTTGATCATCAAAGCGATGCGGCAAGACGAACGGACGGAACGGGAGTTGACATGCACATAACACGACTGACCACACAGAATTTTCTGGCCCTGCGTAGCCTGGACCTGGATTTGAGTAATCCCGTAACGCTGATCGCCGGCCCAAACGGCAGCGGCAAGAGCAGTATCAGCGATGCCATCAGCTACGCGCTAACTGGGAAGCTGTGCCGGGGCACCAAGACCAAGAAGGACGCAAAATCGCTACTCTCTGATGGTGCGAAAACCGGCAGTGTCTCAGCGATGGCCGGCGAGGCCAAAGTTCACCGGAGCTTGCCTAGCGGGGATCTCGTGGACGGTGTTTCCCCTGAATACACGGCCCTGCCCTTCTGCCTGGACATGCACCGTTTTGCCGGCCTGTCTGCGGATGAACGGCGGACCTTTCTGTTTGAGCTGACGGGCGTGAAAACCAGCACCACCGCCGTGAAACAGCGGCTACTGGAAAAGGGGCACGACGAAAACCGGGTGGGCACCGTTGTGCCGCTGCTACG
>JANTGD010000225.1 GCA_024763135.1 Thiotrichales bacterium
GAAGCGCTGACTAATTCTGGCGCGAGCAGATTGTGGTGAAAAATCGTCCAGTTCAAGGCGCGGATCGCACGTAATAGCAGGCTATTGCGTAGATCCGGAACGCAGAAGTGAGCGATTTTGCGCCGCAAGATGCCGTGTTAAGAATTGATCAGAGCTTCCTTTATTCACCAGCTGGAGCACTTCCCCAAGTTCAAGCCCAAGATTCGCCTGATTACTGTCTGCGAAACAAGCGCCTCAACGCTTGCCACCACATCCTTGCATCAACACTTGCAGTGTTTATCACTACTCAGCCAACCCTTTCACTTCGGGGCGAGGAAATAATTGTGCAGGAACTGATGCAAAGATTGATAGCTATTCGTGCTTAGACAAGGTTTGATAAAACAAGTTCCCAGAAACGAAGTCTATCGACCCGACTCCGATCCCGGCGCTACTCCCAAGGCCGTTAGGTACGCATTCGCTGAGGCAGTAACGGTGTAGGGCTTTGCGGCTTCTTTGAGTCGCTTAGGGGATAGAGGATGCGCGAGGGTTTGCGCCATGGCCTGCGCCATCGCGCAGGCATCGCCAACCGGCACCAGGGGTCCGTAACGCCCATGCTGGAGAATCTCTGCCGGTCCGTGGGGACAATCGGTAGAGACCACGGGGGTCCCCATCGCCAACGCCTCAATCAACACAAATCCCAACCCCTCCCAGCGCGAAGTGAAGGCAAACAAGTCTGCATGCGCCATGTAGGCATAGGGTTTGTCAACAAACCCTGGCATCTCAACCGCGTCGGACACCCCCAGCTGTTGCGCCAGCTCGTGCAGCTTCTCTGCCTGGCGGCCCCGGCCAAGAATCATAAGTCGGCAATCACGTTGCTGTTTGAGACGTGCAAAGGCATGCAACAGCATTTGAAAATCCTTGCGGGCACCCAACTCACCCACACTCACAATCAAAGGTGGACCAGCCTCCGCGAACCAAGGGTGCGCTGGTGGTGGAATTTCAGTCTCGAGCAGTGCATCGGGTATGACGGGGCTGGGGACCACCTCGATATGGCTGCGCTGCAAGCCCGTATACGCAGCGGTATCGTCCGCCACACCCTCTGATGTCACAATGAGCTTATCGGCAAATCGGTAAAGCTTGCCAAACGACGTGCGTTGCAACCAACGCTCGAACGCCCCTCGGTGCTGCAGGTCAATGGACAGCGTTGTTCCCGAACTCAGTACCAAACGGGTTTCAATACGCGCCAAAAACCGCGCCAACAGGGCAGTGCGATTGACTCGGTCCTTATCTGCTAACAATACCTTCGGCCGGTCCTTTTGCAGATAACGTACCACGCCCGGCAGGCAGGAATAGGTATGCCTTGAACCCAAATCGATGACCCGCACCCCCGCTGGCAGCGGATCGAGATAGGGTCCATGCCGGCGAACATGCAAAAGATCGACGGGATAGCCTCGCCGGGCAAATTCAGGAATCAGATTCTGCATCGCGCGATCAACACCGCTGTGTCCTGAAGTCGATAAAAATATCGCTATTCGGTCCACTACGCGGTCTCCTCGCGACATTTGGGGCCGCTGTGACTGTGGTAGTCTGCTAGGCTTTCTAATCCAGTCATTGGACGTTACTGCCCATGGCAAAACATATTGGGATCGTCTCGGTTCTGTTTGATAAAAAACCTGAAGGACTGTGCACCGCGCGTCTGACCCGCGCACTCTTAGCTGCGGGCCACAGAATATCATTGTTTACCTCGGACAAGGCAGAACTCCGTCAGCGCCATCCACAACTTAAAACGTTTCAGCGCGCGACCCAACCACGCGATCCACGGGGACTCTTTCGTTTCATGGCGCGGTTACAGGGCAGCGTCGAGAATAATTTCTATCTTTGGACGCGACGCATTGCGCGGATCGATCTGCCAGAGGCAGCGCTCCCCGACCTGTTTTACGGCCGCGCCTGGCCCCATGCAAGCCTTGTCGCTGCCTATCTGCTCGCCGAGCGCTACGACCGTCCGCTCTGGTTACACTTTAGCGATCCGTTTCCACCCCCCAATGAATCGCTGCCCCAAGAACGATTCATGCGCGATTTGCAGACCATGGTGGAGCGCGCGGCGATCGTGACTATGACCAATGCGGCTTCGGTGGCCTATCAGCAACAGTTCCTCCGCTTCAAACCGGGGCAACTGCAGGTACTGCCCCATGTGGCACCAACCACACAGTACCACTTTAGCCCAGTAGATCACCTGCATTATGTCTATCTCGGCGCCATTGCCCCGCCCCGCCCCGCCCGCTTGCTCTTGCAGGGATTCAAGCAACACCTGCATCACAACCCCAAAGCCAGACTCCAGTTTGTTGGCTCAAATGCCCGCCACCTTGCCCCCTTGATATCGGAGCTGGGACTGGCGGCGGTGGTCGATATCTTACCTTATACCTCGACTCCCGCGCGTGCGATTGAGCAGGCTGCGGGTTTGCTCGTGGTGGAAGTAAACAAACGCCCTGCCGTCTATACGCCGACAAAACTCATCGACTATTTATTGTCTTACAAACCCATTCTGGCCCTCACGCCTCAAGGTAGCCCTGTGGATGACCTGTTGCGACGCTCGACCGCCACCGGGCTGAGCGTCAATGAGTACACTGTGAATGCCCTGGCAGCAGGCTTCGAACAACTCGCCAAGCTCAAGCCGACCCCCAAAGACTACGCGCAGCGCATTGCAGGTATGCGGGAATTTTCCCCCGAGGGCGTAAGTCAGAAGATTGCAACCTTACTGGAGGAGCGATGACATTGGAGACCCGTTTGTGCCAAATGGCTAGAGGTACTGAGGAGCGACCCCAAACATTCATGAGGCGCCTGTCCGAGGATAGCGAGGGCAGCTGATTTGAGTTGGATTCCCCCCCTGATTCCAGGCGCATGCCGCAGGCAATGGTCGCTCCCTTGGCAAGGCAGGCAGCGCCGAGAGGAGAGATGCCTTAGGCTCCTAACCGATTGATTATTAAGGACGCTCTAATTAATTCTGGCGCGAGCAGATGGTGGTGAAAAATCGTCCGGTTCAAGACGCGGATCGCAGGTAATAGCAGGCTATTGCGAAGATCTGCAACGCAGAACTGGGCGATTTTGCGCCGCAAGATGCCGTGTTACGAATTGATCAGAGCTTCCTTAACAGCTGTTGAACCTAAAAACCTCAGTTGGATCGCAAAAATCCACGCAAGATTTTGGTGCCGGGTTAATAATTTCTAAGCCCATCCCAAACAACGAGAAACAGCGGAGATTCCGGCCAAATTCAGCTTTTCTGCTGTTGCCTCTCCGGCATACCCAATATCAGCAGCAGCAGCAGCATTAAAACGAAGGGTAACCCACGCAGATACAGCCAGGAATTGCTCAGGCCGAAAATGAAATTATCGATCAGAACCGCAATCCCCATCAGTGATAGCAAGGATTGCGTTGAGGCTGTTGCTTGTAGACCTGGCCCGGTAGTATTTGCCAAAGCGACGCTGCGCCGCGTGCTGTCTTTTGCCAAGGGCGATGGCGAATCAATCGCCGGAGCATTTTCAAGCGGTACATCTGAAGTGTTGAGCCGCGCCAGCCGCCAATGTTGCCGAAAATAACGAAACGGCAGAATAAACACCCCCAGTAGCATGCCAAGGGTGCCCACAAGGCCGGTGGTCGCCAACGCATCGGCAAAGATATTGTGAAAAATATGTGCCGAAGCGCGGCTCACCGGCGGTAGTTGATGGGTGTTAAGAAGCAGATTGAAATCTGCCTGACCATCGCCCAAACCGGTCCCAATCCATGGATGCTGCAGCCAGATCTCCCCCGCGCCCATCCACATCACAGCCCGCCCGGTGATCGAACTGTACTGATAGTCTCCGGCGAAGAATCGCTCTGTTTCATTGACCAGTCGCTCCCAATGCGCCACCCAATACTTCGACAACGCCATGAAAATCACGAGCCCCACCACTATCCCGAGCGTTACCAGCAAGGCTCGCGCACGTTGCTTCGGCTTCAACGGCGCGTGCAGACTGTGCATCACAATGACGCTGCCCAAGGCCAAAACAAATGCGCCCATATTGCCGCGTGACCCCGTACCAAATAACGCATAGATAGCCAGTAGACTCATTAGTAACAACACCACCCGCATCCAACGCCCATACCCTCCGTACAACGCTGCCACCAGCAATACCAGCGCGTCCAGCGAAGCCAAATGACCCACAATATTTGGATTGAGGCCAGTCCCATAGCCGGTACGTTCCATCCCTAGCCACACAGATTGATACATTGCAAAGCCCCCCATCGACACTGCTGCCAGACTGGCACTCACCAGCAGTAGTGTGGGTAGTGATGCACGCAGAGGTATTAACAGCCCCGCCAGCGGAACCGCCAGAAGGAAAGGATGATAACGTTCGAAGCGCCACGCAGCCGTAGAGAAATCTTCATTGTTGATAAGGCTGAATCCGCTCAGCAATACATAGACGACAAAACCGGCCAGTAGCACTTTTTGATCATTGCTGAGCAGTTTCAGCCCACGCCAACCAAAACTGAGCCCAAGAATCGCGAGAACGGCCGCGATTTGATTGATGGCTTCGCGCTTGATTGGAGCCAGCGTAAAAAACGCCAGTATCACAATGACAAGCGAATAGTGAAAATAACGCTGGAAAACGCTTCCTTGAGTAGCGGCTTGCTCCATGGTTTGAAATTCAGATCCTGCAACCAGAAAAGCGCTGCAGTTTACCAGGACTTCTCGCTTAACAGGTTGAACACCTTGGCAGACATTAACACGCCTCACTGTACGGCTCTGGCGCGCCTACAAGAAATTTCGCGCAAGCTCACATTATTGAGTCATTCAGAGGCGCAGATGAAACCCCCGCTACCGCTCGCGTTCTAACCCAGCAATAACCGATTACAGAGAGACAATTCCATGCCTTCAAGCACCAATAAAACACAAGAGATTCGAGTCACGCCCAAGCCCGCCTTCCCCTTTCCCAAGCGGGGGCACGGTAACCCATCGGAGAAGAAAAGCCCTCAAGATCCACCCACCCAGGAAATGTCCGAAGATACGATCCGCAAACAAATCGAACGGGCGCTGGAAAAAGATTAACCAGGGCTTTCCGGTTCAGCACAGCCCCCCAGGCAATCTTTGTGATCGGGACGATGGCAGAAATGTCCGGCCCGCAAAGCCTCAACCACCAAATCAACCATTGCCTCCACGCCGAGACGATCTGAGTTGATAATCAGATCGTAAGCATCTGGTTGGTCAATATCGCGATTGAATACATGGCGCACAAACTCATCCCGATCATAATCAATGGCTTTGACACGCTCCTCTGCAACCTTGAGATCAACCCCGTGAAAAGCAGCGTAGCGCCCTGCCCTGATCGGTAGTGTCCCCACGACTCGCAGGCGAAAGGTAAAAGTGCCACTCAATACAAAATTGGCGCCACGGCCTAAAATGACACCCCCATAGCGTGAGATACCAACGATCACATTGATCAGGCTCTGCAGATACTGCTCTTGGTGCAGGGGTTTCTGGGTAAATAGCATTTCCAACCAATTGGAGCGCATACCTTTGACGCTCTCATCGAGCTCTGCGAAGATCGCAGGGTCCACATCGGCCTGCTTTGCGGTCTCTTCGAGCAACGCTCTATCGTAGTAGTAAAGATCCAGACGCTCTGCAAGGCGCTCGGCCAGACTCTCACCCAGCGAACCACATTGTCGCGACACGGTAATCGTGCAATGGGGACGATGTGCATGCGCCAGCGTGGCCTTGTCCTTGAGATATTCGGCATGAATGAGGCTCTGAATCAAATGCTGCGGATCTTTGTTCATAGAAATGCTCCAAAAGGGGGGGCGTGTAATCTATCTATTGTTAGCGTGCCCACACGGTTCGCAACGGTACACTCCCTTTACCGACTCAGCCAGCCCCTGAAATACGCCAGCTCTGCGTTAAAAAATGGCCATCGACACTTGTCAACTCACATTTTTCGCCTGGATCTGACGTATGACAGGGGCAATCTGAGCACTGACTTCATTTTTTGACAACTCACTGAGTAGTTATTAACACGGCACCATAATATGCCCTAGTCAGAGCCCCAGGCATCTCCCCTATCCAGGCGCATGCCGCGGGCAATGGCCGCTCTCTTGGCAAGGCAGGGAATGCCTGAGGTTCCTAACCGATTGATTATTGCAGACAGGCCGTGCTGAGCGCGACATATGATGGTGCCGGATTAATACCCATCCATCC
>JANTGD010000226.1 GCA_024763135.1 Thiotrichales bacterium
TAGTTACTGGCTCTTTTAAATGTGAATGTAAATACTCTATTTGCATAGTATCTTCGTCGATTACCACGTAGTTATTTTTATCTTCTCTTTCTTCGTGTAGGTTTTTTGAATGCTCAAGTGCTTCTTTACGAGACATCTTGTCATTTACAACATAATGTGCGGCCTCAATTAAAATACTTGGACCTCGTTGTTCTTCAATTTCTTGCTCTTGTTGTTCAAGCATTAAGTTTGATCCGATGCCCAATATTTTGCTCCTTCTTTTCAATTAATATCAATGGGGCAGTTTCGCTTGATCTTGCGTCCTTCGATTCAATCCCAGCTCAGCGCCCCACCAGTCTGGTACTCCGTAACTCTCGTCTCAAAAAAATTCTTCTCTTTACGAATATTCGCTTGTTCATCCAGCCAGGGCAGGGCGTTGCGGGCGCCGGGAAAAGGTTCTTCGATGTCAAGTTGCTTGGCGCGTCGGTTGGCGATAAAGCGGAATTGTTCGACGTGGTCGTCTTTGCTGTAGCCCAGTATAGGATCGGGGAGCAGGTAGGTGGCATAGCCTGTTTCTGCGGCTTCGGCTTCGTCCCACATGTCGCGCATGGCTTTGGGGTCGAGCTTCACATGATTTTCGAGCATGATCTGGCGCACGACGCGGATGCCGAAGGAGGCGTGCAGGGTTTCATCGCGCATAATGTATTGTAATTGTTCGGCTGAACCTTTCATGAGTCCGCGTCGCTGCAGTGAGAAGATGGGACTGAAGCCGTTGTAGAACCAGCTGCCTTCGAATATAGCGGCAAAGAATGCATAGGACTGTATAAAATTGTCCAGCTCGTCGCGATCATGAAGGTCGATCTCGGAATGCAGGACAGAATTCAGGCGCCGGTTGGTGATCTGGATTTTTGTGTTGATTTCGGGCACGACGCGGTAGCGATTGTAGATTTCGCTCTGGTCGAGACCGATCGATTCGATGCAGTGCTGGTAGGTCCAGGTGTGCAAGGCTTCTTCGTAAACTTGGCGCGCCTGATAGATTTGCAGCTCGGGCGCGGTCATTTTTTCCATGACAGCCAGGCCGACGTTGCGCATGGCGAGGATATCGGCGGTGGTGAGGTAGGCCAGCACATTCTCGTAAACATGGCGTTCTTCCAGCGTCAGTTTATGCTGGTAGTCGTGCACGTCCTGGGCCATATTGATATCCAGGGGCGTCCAGTGATTGCGGTTGGCATTGAGAAAATACTCCCAAGCCCAGGGATAACGAAATGGCGCCAGTTGGTTGATATCGGCCAGGCCATTGATGACGCGTTTATCCTCAGCGCGCACGGGGGCCTGAGCGGTGGGGGTTTCCACGGTGGGCGGCTCGCTGCGCTGCGCAGCTTGTGGTGGCGTGTGTGTTGGTGTGTCGTCTACTTGAACCGCTTGATTGACTGTGGCGGTACCAGCAGGCTTTGTATTGGAGATATTGGTTGGGTCATCCCAGTTCAGCATGATGTTTTCCCTTGTCTTGTAATTTTGTGAGCACAATCGGAAGGTGCGCTGGCGATCGCAGAGATGGCGGGAATGCCGGGCCTGCCGACGTTTCAGGGCATGGAGGTTGTTGCGTCTGATCACGGTTGCTCATCCTCGTTTCTATAGCTTTGGCTACTGGCAGGCGTCGCAATCCGGATCAAGTATGGAGCAAGCCTTGGGCGCCGTCGCCGCAGGTGCAGGATTTTGCACTGTTTTCGTGGTGTCGTTGCGTTCCGATTTCTCTACGTGGGTTGCGCCCAATGAGCGAAGATAGTAGGTCGTTTTGAGTCCTCTCACCCAGGCGAGCTTATACAACAGGTCGAGCTTTTTGCCGGAAGGTTCGGCCATGTAGAGGTTCAGGGATTGCCCCTGATCGATCCATTTCTGGCGGCGGCTTGCGGCCTCGATCAACCAGCGGGAGTCAATTTCGAAGGCGCAGGCGTATTTTGCCTTGAGGTCATCAGGAATGCGATCGATGGGTTGGACCGAGCCATCGTAGTATTTCAGGTCGTTGACCATGACATCGTCCCAGAGTCGTCTGGCTTTAAGGTCCTGCACCAGATGAGGATTGACGACTACAAATTCGCCCGACAGGTTGGATTTGACGTACAGATTTTGATACGTCGGCTCAATGGACTGGCTGACGCCACAGATATTGGAGATGGTGGCGGTCGGCGCGATTGCCATCGTGTTGGAGTTACGCATGCCCACGGTTTTGACGCGTTCACGCAGATTGTCCCAGTCCAGGGTTTTGCTGCGGTCGACGTCGATATACTTACCGCGACCTTCATACAGTTCCTGTATGGAATCGATCGGTAAAATGCCCTGGCTCCACAGCGAGCCATCGAAGCTCGAGTAGCGGCCACGTTCTTCGGCAAGATGAGTGGAGGCCTGGATTGCATAGTAGCTCACGGCTTCCATGGAGCGATCTGCGAATTCGACTGCGTCTTCTGAGGCATACGCTATATTGCGTTGATACAGGGCATCCTGAAATCCCATGATGCCAAGTCCCACCGGACGGTGCTGCAGATTGGAGCGACGTGCTTGCGGGACAGAGTAATAGTTATAGTCAATCACATTGTCGAGCATACGCATCGCGGTGCTGATTGTTTTTTCCAGTTTGGCGAGATTCAGGCCATTTTCATCGACATGCGCAGCAAGATTGACTGAGCCAAGGTTGCACACGGCGATTTCCTGGTCATTGGTATGCAGCGTGATCTCAGTGCACAGGTTGGACGAGTGGACGACGCCCATGTGCTGGTTGGTATAACGCAGATTGCAGGGGTCTTTGAAGGTGATCCAGGGATGCCCGGTTTCGAACAACATGCTCAACATTTTACGCCACAGATCGACTGCTTGAACACGACGGAAGATCTTGAGCTCGCCACGATCGGCCATTGCTTCGTATTCTTCATAACGTTCGCGAAAAGCTTGCCCGGTCAGGTCGTGCAGATCTGGAGTTTCATCGGGCGAGAACAGTGTCCAGGGCTGGTCTTCAGTGACGCGTTCCATGAATAGATCGGGCACCCAATTGGCGGTATTCATATCATGCGTGCGGCGGCGGTCGTCCCCCGTGTTCTTGCGCAGCTCGATGAAGTCTTCGATATCGACATGCCAGGTTTCGAGATAGGCGCAGATGGCTCCTTTGCGCTTGCCGCCCTGGTTTACAGCAACTGCAGTGTCGTTAGCGACTTTCAGGAAAGGCACGACGCCCTGACTCTTACCGTTAGTGCCCACGATGTGTGATCCCATACCGCGTACACGTGTCCAGTCGTTGCCAAGGCCGCCCGCAAATTTGGATAGCATGGCGTCGTCGCGGATTGCACTGAAAATTCCCTCTAGGTCATCCGGTACGGTGGTCAAGTAACAGGAAGAGAGTTGCGGACGTAACGTGCCGGAGTTGAAAAGGGTGGGTGTGCTGCTCATGAA
This sequence comes from Thiotrichales bacterium, assembly GCA_024763135.1. Classification (GTDB taxonomy): domain Bacteria; phylum Pseudomonadota; class Gammaproteobacteria; order UWMA-0217; family UWMA-0217; genus JANTGD01. Next base: position 3,421 of record JANTGD010000226.1, read on the forward strand.
ATCGAAGCTGGACAGCAGATGGTAGAATTCTATGGCGCGGGCTTCGCGATCGATTTCGTTGATGGCCAATCCCATGGCCACGCGCATAAAGAACGCCTGTGGCAGTTCGAAACGGATGCCTGATTCGGTGTGAATGAAATAACGATCGTAAAGGGTCTGTAGCCCGAGGTAGGTGAACTGTTGATCACGAACGGGCTCTAGTGCTTGACCAAGGTGTTCGAGGTTGAATTGCGCCAGTTGCGGGTCGAGCAACTGGTGCTCGATGGCCTGGTGGATGTAGGCTGAAAAATAGGTCGCATAGCGCGTGTGCATTTCAGCTTGCGTGGCTTCGGTGTGCTGGCCTTCCAGCAGGGTGAGCGCTTCATGACGCAGGTTGTCGAGTAACAGGCGCGCGGTAACCTGCGAATAGGCTGGATCTTTTTCGATCAAAGTGCGCGCACTCATGACCACTGCGGCACGCAAATCTGCCTCTGCAATCCCATCGAAGATAGAGCGCAGGGTTTCATTGAAGATCAATCCGGCATCCACATCATCCAGATTTGCCACCGCTTCCTCGATCAGAGCACGCAAACGTTGCATATTCAAAGGGCGGCGGCTGCCGTCTGCCATGGCGATGTTGAGCGTATGCTCGGCTTGCGCGCCAGTGGCTTGCTCTTCGGCACGCTTTTCCGCCTGTTTTGCGCGGTACAGCACATAAGAGCGCGCAACCTTGTGTTCCCCAGCGCGCATCAATGCAAGTTCTACCTGGTCCTGGATGTCTTCAATATGGATTGTGCTGCCTTCGGGTGCCCGGCGGACCAGAGCGTCTACCACTTGTTGCGTGAGTAGATCGACAGTTTCATGGACCCGCCCTGAAGCTGCTGCAGTGCCGCCTTCGACCGCGAGAAAGGCCTTGGTCATGGCGATTTTTATTTTTGTATCATCAAAATGTGTGACCTTGCCATTGCGCCGCATAACCCGGTAACCGCTGTTGGCAGATGGGTTGGTTTCCAGCGCTTGCGGGTCTGACAGGTTAGGTGTGTGGGTCGACTGAGCGTTTGAGACAGTGTGTTGCGGGTTCATGTTTCCTCCGTTTCCCGTAAACGACAAGCCCGGCGGAAGACACTATCAAGCTACGGGATTCGCAGCCTGCGCGTCTTGCACGAGAGCCTTTCCATGATCGGTGGGCGTCCTGATAGAAATACTATAGGATGTGGTTTGGGGGGGCGTCAAGCACAATATGCTGTGGATAGGCGGGTCAAAAAACTGTGTGTAAGTTGTGTAAAACTCGCTCTAGATATGCTATAAGTTCCGCGTTCGAAGGTGCCGTCCGCCAAAGAATTAACTAAAGTTTTGGCTGGCCACTAGCGCATAGGTGATGGGGGTAGGATAGTATCGCGCCTTCGATGCAGCTGGCTGCAATTAGCCAGATGTCGGGCTGTAGATTACAAAAAAACGCAACGACTCAGCATGTTCGGATTTTGGTCGAGAGCAGGGGATTTTCGTGCAGTACAGGTATCGACCCCTAGTCTGTGACCAAGCCTGAAAATGATGCATAAATGGGTTTTAACAGCTTGTTGAAAAATCAGGGAGACAAAGGGGACTTGTCAAAAAAGTGTTGTGTACATGCCGTGCTTGAGCTTTTTGAGCCGATGCTGTGCCACCCAAAACTTTTTCGATAATCTGTCGAAGACAGCTGTGCAGAGTTGTTGCCTTAAAAGAGTGACCAATGACTTCTGAATATCCAATGAATGAATTACCAACCAAAAACACTGTCATCCGCAGAATTCGTGAGCATCTGCTCAATTATGCACCAGTACAGGCGGATTTAACCCTCGATGCATTCATTACCTTTAGCAAACGGTATCGCCAGCCCGTCTATCCCGTGGTGGATCAACGTAGTCGGCTATGTGGTTGGCTCGGTATGGCGCAGTTCGCAGAGGTCGTCCAGTGCTTTTCAGAGGGGAGCGCGACACGACGACGTGTGGGAGACATTGCAAAGGTTCGGCCCCCGGCCTACCGCTTATCTGACTCTGCGGAACAATTAACAGAGATCGTACGGCAGGCGACGAGCCAGTGGCTGGGCGGATATCTCCCCGTGTGTGATTTCCAAGGGCGGTTACTCGGGGTGCTTTCTCTGCAGGATTTGCAGGAGATCGTGCGTCGGCCGCGCGAGCGCAGTCTTGTGGAGCAACGAGTGCTTACCTTATTCCGTGAAGAAACGCTGTTTGTGCTGGTCTCCATGCATGCCACGATCGATGGTCTTGGCGCAGGAAAATCTCAAGGGTATACAGAGATCCCTCTGAGAGAGCAGATCAACAAGGCAATCGATCAAGAGCTGGATCCCAACAAAGACAGCTTTGATGCGACTGCTGCCGATCAATGGATCATTGTGCTCAGGAGCATCGACTGGTACGAGCGTTGCGAAGCCATCATGCACCGTTGCGAAGGGATCAGCTTGGGAGGTGTGGAACTCTGCAAGGATGGGCGAGGGGCACCTGAGGAGGCACAGTCAGCACTGGCCGGTCGGGACGTGTTAGTAGCGATGGGGGCTGTCTCTGTCGAGCCGGGTCGCTACATGAGTCATTATGAGGTGATGGTAGCGGCGCAACACAGTGAAGCCAGAGCACGCTCAGTCGACGGTAGCGGCATCTTTGTCGACGACCGCCGTCTGGATTCAGCGGAGTCATTGCGTAGCCTCGTGCACTGAACCTAAAAACCTCAGTTGGATCACAAAAGTCCACGCAAGCTCTTGGTGCACCTGGCAAATCAGAAAAACCTCTCATCACCAATAAGGTGACCA
>JANTGD010000227.1 GCA_024763135.1 Thiotrichales bacterium
CTCTCATCACCAATAAGGTGACCACGAGTTTTTCCGATTCACCATGCACACCAATATCTTACGCGTCTTTTTTGCGCCCAACTGAGGTTTTTAGGGTAACGAGGTGGCGGCCAATGCGAGATGAATTGGCCGCTTACTATTAGCACGACATATTATGGTGCCGGGTTAATAAGGAAAGTCCGGGTGTAACCAATCGGTTCATACCTGGAATCTGCCAGCTCTGCGGTAAAAATGGTCATGGAGATTTATTCAACCCATATTTTTAGTCTTGCTCTGACGTTTTTCAGGAACAATCTGAGCAGTGACTTCATGTTTTGACAACTCGGCGAGTAGTTATATCTGAGTAAACGTAGCGATCGCACGTTATACAACCAGACTTACGATTAGCTGAGCAAACTTCCTCCGAATCCGCAGGATAACTATGCAGTATTAGCCGGTATTGCGCATCCCGGCAGCAATTGCTTTGATCGAACGCAGTAACGGCATGAGCCAACGCTCTTTCTCGGTTTCATTTTGCTCGTTGTTGCGGTAACGCCTGAGTAAGCGCGTCTGTATATAGTTGAGTGGCAGAATATAGGGTTCGCGCCGTTCAAGTGAGGTAGCGAGCGCAGGGGTCTCTTCCATTAATACCGTACTGTTGGCGACATTGAGGACCTGGGTGACTGTGCGCGCATATTCGTCACGAATGCGCAAAAAGATCGTCCGGGCCTGTTCCTGATTTTGCGCAAGCTTGGCATAGTCTTCGGCAACATTGAACTCCGCCTTGACCAGAGACATTTGCACATTACTTAACAAGTTACGAAAAAAGGGCCAGTCTTCATACATTTGCTGGAGGCGTACCAGTTTACTCAATTCCTCATTACGATAGTTTTCCAGTGCCGCACCAATACCGTACCAGGCGGGTAGCGTTTGGCGTGACTGCGCCCAACCGAATACCCAGGGTATGGCGCGAATAGAACTTTTGGATCGGTCTGACTTTTTACGGTGCGATGGGCGCGATCCAATGTTGAGCAGGCCAATCTCCTGAACCGGCGTGGTTTCGTAAAAATAGTCGATAAAACCATCGGTATGGTCGATCAGTTGGCGGTAGGAGGCTTCCCCCAGCTCAGCGAGTCGATCCATGATTGCAAGATAGTCTTTGCGATCCTCTTGGTTGTGGCCGATCAGGCCGAGGCTGGCTTTCAGCAATCCGGTTGCACCCATGGAGATTTCATAAGCTGCCGTTTCGATATTACTGTAGCGGTAAGTCAGTACTTCACCTTGCTCGGTAAATTTAATCTGCCCATGTACTGTATTGGCTGGTTGCGAAAGAATGGCCTCGTGGGTGGGACCACCACCGCGGCCCACAGTGCCGCCACGCCCATGGAACATGACACTGCTCACATCATGGGCCTGAGTAATCCGGTCCACAGTGTTCTGAGCGCGGTAGAGATTCCAGGCAGAAGCCAGTATGCCGCCGTCTTTACAGGAATCGGAATAACCGAGCATCACCTCCTGGTGATTGTGCGAAAGGGTCACCAGCTGCCGGTAGGTCTCATTGCCCAGTAATTCGGTGAGCACGCTTTCAATGTGCTGGAGATCTTCAATGGTCTCGAACAACGGCGCAACCCGCAGGTGGCAATAAGGATGCTCGGGCTGCAGATCCAACAAGCCGCTGAGTCGCCCCAGCAACATGACCTCGAGTACATGGGAAGCCTGATGGGTCATGGAGATGACGTAGCTACCAATCACTCCCTGACCAATTTCCTTCTGGAGTTGGCGTACGGTCTGAAAGACTTCGATCGTCTCGGCCGACATGGCTGTGTAGTCTGCTGGGGGCAGGGTCAGTGAATGACGCTGGAGTAACTCAGTCAGACAGCTTTGGCGTTCGGTTTCTGTCAACGCGTGGTAGTCGCGCCCATCTAAGGACTGGATGATTTCGGCCACGGTATTGGAATGGATGGTGGATTCCTGACGGATATCCAGTGCCATCAGATGAAAGCCGAAGGTTTCGACCAAGCGTATCAAGTCCTTGAGTTCCCGGTCGGCGATTATCTCGTCGCCATGGCTGATCAGGGAATCGCGCACTAGGTAGAGTTCGTCAAGGAACTCCTGGCTGTCGCGATAGCTGTCTTCAACGGTAGCCGTTTGTGCGTCATCGTCCAGGCGTTGGTTGACTCCGTTGAATGATTGCTGAAGCCGGTATTCCATATACACCATCTTGCGGCGATAGGGCTCGGTTTCATATTTGTCGGTTTCCTTGGCGAAGGCGATGTCGAATAATTCGGCATCGCAGTGCGCGACATTGTCTAAAAATGCCTGGGACGGGGTGCAGAAGCGCGTTGAATGGGTCAGCACGCAGCGGAGCTGGGAGACGCGTTTGAGATATTCGCGCAAGGCTTCCTGCATTTGTAGTCTGGCGGCCATGCGGGTTGTCGAGGGTTTGACGAAAGGGTTGCCGTCACGATCCCCGCCTACCCAGGAGCCAAAGCGAATAAAGCTGGGAATGCGGATGGACTGGGCGGTGTTCGCATCCTTTCCATAGGTGTTCGCGACAGCGCGTTCGGCAAATCGATACACGCGGGGGACCGCGGCAAACAAGCTTTCGCGAAAATAGAACAATCCATTATTGATCTCATCGATAACCTGGAGTTTTTGATTACGAATTTCATCGGTCTGCCACAACGATAAGATCGCGGCTTCGAGCTTTTGCATAATACGCTCGCGTGCCACCTCACCCAACTGCGGTGTCTCCAAGGCTTCGCTCAGTTCGAATACCCGTCTGAGCAGATTCATTGTAGTGCGTCGTCGCGCCTCGGTGGGATGGGCGGTGAATACCGGCATGTAACTCAGTTGGTTCAGTAGCTGCTGGAGCTGCTCCCCTGAGACTTCACGAGCTTTCAGTTCGTGCAGAGTCGCATCGAAAGAACCGCGCCATAGTTGTCCTCCACTGTTCAATACGCGCTGCCGCCATTGATACGCGGTCACTTCCTCGGCCACATTGGCAAGGCTGAAATAAGTGGTGAAGGCGCGAATGACCTGCTCAAGCGTTTGCGCATCGAGTTGGTCGATTTCTTCCATCAGGGCTTGGTGCAGTTCTTTGTCGTGGGCCTTGCGCTGAGCAATAAAGCCAGTCCGCAAGGTCTCGACCGTGTCATAGACGGGTTCACCCGCATGGGAACGAATGATCTGGCCCAAAACCTGCCCAAAAAGTTTTACCCGGGAGCGCAAGAGGCGGTCGTCATAATGCGTAGGCTGAGGGGGTGAGGTAATCATTGCAATATAAGCCTTTGTTTTTGAGAGATGGAAGTGGCTGAACCAGCTGCTGCTCAGCGAATGGATAGTGTGGGTCGTCGACCCGTCCTCCGTGGTGAAGCAAGTATTCTACCCCACACGCCGCTGTTTGACAGAATGATCCTTGTAGATGAGGTTGAGTGGGTTGTAGTGCATCGCCAGGCGCGACACGTACTCGGCAGAAGGCGGTCAGACTGCGGTGCCTCAAGCAAGGCGAAGCGTGGCCTGCCACGACTAATTGCGCGGTCGGTCAATCTGAGCAGTTACTTCAATATTTGAAAACTTGCTGCTTAGTGATGATCACAGTTGCCCTGCGGCATTCCTGGCGTTGTTGTACGCCTTGGGAAGGGAACACCCCTTCCCTGCGAAATGCGCCTACTCAGGAATGCCGCCAGGGCAACTGTTGAGGCACTTCTGTGATACCGCGCCCGCGTGTTGTAGTGCTTGCCACTGACGCTGCCATTACCTGCGCCTTGATGCGCAGTATCACAAGGGTGCTGGGTCCGTCATTTTAATCTGGACGATGTACTGGGCTGACAGCTGGCTGCGGATTCAGGCAGAATTAGCGACGCCGCGATCTTCCTGACGACACAACGAATCTAACCAATTAGGATAAAAACTTATGAGTTCCATCGATGAATTGACGACGACATCAGCAGTCTGGCAAGCCTTGGCAGCGCACTACGAGGCAGTGTGCGATGTCCATATGCGGGAGTTGTTTACTGCGGACAGCGATCGGTTCGCAAAGTTTTCAGTGCGCCTGGATGATATTTTGCTCGACTATTCGAAAAACCGAATCACGGAAGAAACCATGACCTTGCTCGTGCAGTTGGCTCGAGTCGCGGATGTGGAAGGATGGCGGGATCGAATGTTTGCCGGAGAAAAAATCAACCACACCGAAAATCGTGCCGTATTGCATGTGGCATTACGTAATCGATCCGATCAGCCAATTTACGTCGACGGTGAGGACGTCATGCCTGCAGTACGCAAGGAGCTCGCGCACATGCGGACCTTCAGCACCCAAGTTCGCACAGGGCAATGGCGTGGCTACAGCGGCCATGAGATCACCGATGTTGTGAATATCGGGATTGGTGGTTCGCATCTGGGGCCGGCGATGGTGTGCGAGGCGCTCAAACCCTACCAGCATGAGCGCCTGAATTTTCATTTCGTTTCGAATGTCGATGCAAGTGAGATTGCAGAAGTGTTGCGCCAGGTCGATCCTGAGCGGACCTTATTTATAGTCGCCTCCAAGACGTTTACGACTCAGGAAACCCTGACCAATGCACAGACTGCCCGCGCATGGTTTCTGAACAAGGCCGGCGACGAAGCCGCGATCGCAAAGCATTTTGTTGCCTTGTCCACCAATTCGACCGCAGTCGCCGAGTTTGGCATCGACACTGACAATATGTTTGGGTTTTGGGATTGGGTCGGGGGACGTTTCTCTCTTTGGTCCGCGATAGGCCTGCCTATTATGCTTTCGATCGGTGCCGACCGATTCGTGGAAATGATCGATGGCGCATACCGTATGGACAAGCATTTCAAAGAAGCGCCACTGGAAGAGAATATCCCTGTTATCCTCGGGTTATTGGGGACCTGGTACATTAATTTCTTTGGCGCCCGTGCCCATGCCATTCTGCCTTATGATGCCTATCTCAACCAATTTGCTGACTATTTTCAGCAAGGGGATATGGAGAGCAATGGGAAATCCGTCGATCGTAAGGGCCAGCCTGTCAACTATGCGACGGGGCCGGTCATCTTTGGGCAGCCGGGTACTAATGGCCAGCACGCTTTTTACCAGTTGATACACCAGGGGACGCAGCTGATTCCTGCGGACTTCCTGGCTGCAGCGCAGTCTCACAATCCTACCGGCGAGCACCAGCAGATACTGCTTTCCAACTATTTTGCGCAGACCGAAGCGTTGATGAAGGGGCGCAACAGCGAAGAAGCAGAAGCAATGCTCAAGGAAGCGGGGCTGGACGAACAAACCTGCGCACTCAGGCTCCCTTACGTGGTGTTTACAGGTAACAAACCCACCAACAGTCTTCTGTATCAAAAGTTGACTCCGGAGACATTGGGTTCTTTGATTGCCATGTATGAGCACAAGATCTTTGTCCAAGGGATCATCTGGAATATCAATTCCTTTGATCAATGGGGCGTTGAGCTTGGAAAGACATTGGCGAAATCAATACTACCTCAGCTGCAAGATGAAGAACCCGTGGAGAATCATGATGCTTCTACCAATGGGCTGATTAACTACTACAAACGGATCAGAAAGGTTTAAGGAAGCTCTGATCAATTCGTAACATGGCATCTTGCGGCGCAAAATCGCCCACTTCTGCGTTGCGGATCTTCGCAATTGCGCTATTACGAAGATCCGCGCCTTGAACTGGACGATTTTTCACCACAATCTACTCGCGCCAGAATTAATCAGAGCCTCCTTAACAACCTGTTAAGCGTCTTTCATGCAGAGGTAGGTGGCTCGACTGCGGAAAAGTGATTGCCGGCCGCTATTTGCGAAGGTTAGTGTTCAAGACGTAGGGTAATCGACCAAGTCCTCAATAAACCATGCCGAAAACTCATGCCGGCCGCTCAGTCCTGCTTTACCGTACAGCGCTGATGCCTGTTGCCTGACGGTTTTCTCTGATGTATTTCTCACTGCCGCAATTTCTTTGAAGCTCAGGCCCTTCAACAAGAGCATGGCAACCTGCTGCTCACTGGCCGTTAAGTTCCATTGTGCAAATTGTTCCAGTATCACTTTCCCCAGGTGTTCTCTGGCGGCCTGAAGTTTAGGTGCCGGTTTTGGGAGGCTGGTATTTTGCTGCAGGGCGGTTTTTAGCTGAGCGATCTCCCCGGCCTGCCGCCGCAAGCTCACAACCATCCAGATCAGTGCGGTTGAGG
>JANTGD010000228.1 GCA_024763135.1 Thiotrichales bacterium
CATCACCAATAAGGTGACCACGAGTTTTTCCGATTCACCATGCACACCAATATCTTACGCGTCTTTTTTGCGCCCAACTGAGGTTTTTAGGTTGAAACGCAGGTCATCGTATTGCCACAAAGTAAATCGTTGTAGTCGTTCGTTCTAAAGGTCTGGTGAGGGCGGGCAGATCAATGTCGCGCCCATTTTTCCTAACGCAGACCGTGACCTGACGACGATGCAGCGCGAAATGTTACACACTAACCATGAGGACACTCTCAATGAAACAAGACATGCTACAAGAGAAGTACCCGATTTTTACCCTTGAAATCGACAAATCTGAAACGCAATACAAAGACATCGATGAGATTCTGGCATATTTACGAGAACGCATCGATGAGCACGAGATAGCGCAGCATATCGGAGATTTCGATCATCACGCACATACGTCTTCGCTGAAAGATGGCAAGATCCAGGAAGGGATGTTGGCCGCAGGCAATATTGTCTTTTGCTTTGGCACCGCGCTGCCCAAGCCTGAAATGCTCGCGGTTCGACCCCGCTCTATTGGTGTTGCAGAATACGCAGATAAATTTTCAATCGCGTTTTTAGAAGCACCGATGCCGCTAGCGAATAATGCAATGGAAGGCTGGGTCAAGGGGCTTGTCAAACAATAAATGTAACTACTCAGCTAGCTCCTGAAACAGGTCAGCTCAAGCCGTGAAATGTGAGTTTACACCTGTCAATGATCAATTTTTAACACAGAGCTGGCATATTCAGGGGTGAGGTGAGTCGTTGCCAATCAATGAGCGCCATCGGACAGCCTGCTCGGAGGCTGTCCGACTGTGCATTTTTGGGGTTATCACTCATTGAGCAGCGCCGCCGATTGGTTTGTTTGCTCTATAATGATTGGGTCAGCGTGATCGATGAAACAGCGTTGTGGTTTCAAGTACCGCTCGGTGCCTGCCCGGAAAACACGGCTGAGTGTCGGACATTGACAGGGTAATGGACAGCAGCGTCGGTTTAATGTTGAAGGTCAGATAACAATTGACCATCGGTGACTAAAATGTCTGTTTGTTCAATCAATCGCTGCACATTGCTGAACGAACAGTTGTCTTATGTCTTAGTAATGACACGCTCTGACTCATTTACCAATCCGTAGGCCGAGAAGAGGTGATCCCCATGTCGTTATATCATGCCAAAGTCAAGGTTTTCTTTACGCTGTTGACTTTGACTCTAATTTTTTCTTTACCTGCAACGGCGGAAGAGGAGATGCGCTTTCCGGGAGATCCCGCAGAGCACAAGATCGTCTATCAGTACAATAAGGCAGATCTTGAATATCAGGAACATATCCTCAACTCCGTTAGCGCCATGTTGGGCAAATACGGCGACAATGTTGAAATCGCGGTGGTCGCAATCGGACCGGGCATCCATATACTGGCTAAGCATCCTAAACGTAAGGTACCCGAGTTAATGAAACAACGCGCCAAGAGTATGGCTGAAAACTATGGCGTGCGGTGGATCGCGTGCGGCAACACTATGAAAACTCTGGGCTGGGAAATGAAGGACATGGAGCCCTATGCCGAATACGCCGAAGTCGGTGCAGCCAGTCTTATGGAGCTGCAGGAACAGGGCTTCGCGTATATTTCCTGGTAGCGGCAAAATCCCTTGGAGCACTGTCATCAACTAAGACGTAGTACAAGGTGCTTGTGTTTACAGGGCGGACAAAATGCCATGGGTGGTGGAGGCTGGAGAAGACGCAACAACCTGCGACCGGCAGCCATTTTGAGTTCGGCCAAGCGCCAAACCGGCGGGCCTACCGACGGTGAGCAGGATATCGCGGCGCGCATTATTGTGCGGGCGTTTCTGCGGCCTCGCGCAATGCCTGCAACCAATTGAGTATTTCAGGAACGGCGATTTCTTCCGGGTTGTTGGTTGCTTCAGTATCGATCAGCAAGGGCGCTGCCAATCGTGTTGCACCGAGTGTGTCCAGTAGCGCGTCAAGTCGTCTTCCGCCGCCGCAAAAATCTACTTCACCGTAACTTTTATCCCCCAGGGCAATCACACGATAATTTAGGGTCTCAAGGTTGGCTGCTGTCGCTTCCAATTCATCTGCGATTCGCGCCATGATGCGGGGTAACTGTCCCTGACCGGTGGTTGAAACACAGAAAAGTGCGATATCGGCCTGGGTGTTGGTGACGTTTTGAAGGGTGGGTCTGGGGTTGAATGCGACCGAGTAAGCTGAGGCGCTCAGTGCTCGGGTCAGTTCTTCGGCTACGAACTCGGCAGCGCCGTAAACTGTAGCCGAGAAAATTGCCAGACTGGTAGGGGAATGGTGCATTGTAAACGTTACCTCGTACTTGTCCGCGAGCTAGGGTAGTTAGGATCAGCTTAGCAGCACCGACCTGTCGAACCGAACAATGGTCATGGGCGATGACAAACCTAGTGATTCAAGCGCTGCAACATCGAGCCGAAACATCTCGGCGTTCCCTGAGCAGTGCCTTCATTTTTGTGAACACTCGGTAAGTAGTTATACCCCCTGAACGAGGCGTTACAATAGATCGTTTGGATCTTTCAGCAGGAAATAAAAACGGGTACCGAGGATGATTCCTCGATACCCGATTTAGGGCCTACGTCTAATGAAAGCCTAAGAGCTGATTGCTCGGCACTGCAGAGGTTGCCTTGGTGCCTGCAGCTCTGGGCTATTTATCGACATCGCCCACGCTGACATTGCCCTTGATCTGCTTGGCCACGATCTCCGGCTCACCGCTATAACAGTCTTTCATGCAGCGCTTATTGTGCACGTCGGGACGGGTATCGGTGTAATACAGATCGGCCGCAGGCATCTTCACTGACTTGATAAAATCTGCGTCAATTTCTTCGACGCTACCATCGGTTACTTCAGCCAGATAGAGCACATAGCCCGTTACCGAGTAGGCTTGATCGACGGTCAGCGATTGCGGTGCAAAGAATGGCATGGCGCGGTGGATATAATCCCATAGTGTAGGTGCGTGCCCCCAATGGTTATTGATACCGCGAATAGCAACATTGTTCTCGTTGTGTTTCGCAGTTTCAATATACTCTTCCATACTACCGCCGAGCATTTTCGGGTAACCGCGTACGGATTCACCGAACTCTCCATGGCACATAGCGCATTGTGCTTGATAGATTTCCTCGCCTTCGGTCAGTGTACCCTTGCCCGGCGGAAGATTGTCGCCGTCGAAGAAGACCGAGATGTCCCATTTGGCAAGCTGTGATTCCTTGATTGGTGTACCCACACCAGTGATCTTGGGCGTATCCTCGGACTCGCTCTTTTTATCCTGCTCGCCAGATGTGCCGGCGCAGGAAACCGCAGAAGCTAGAGCAACTGCGGGAATCAGCCCGGTCAAAAGGGTTTTGATCGATTTAGACAGTGGGGAGTTGGACATTTTCTACTTCTCCAGTTGCGAGTACACGCCAGGCTTGAATTGAGTTCTTGTGATACAGAGAGTTAAGACCGCGGGCCTCACGCAGCTGTTTCAATGTGGGCTGCACATAACCCGTTTCGTCGGTCACGCGGCTCATAATAATGTGCTCTTTGCCATCCCAGTCCCAATCGAAGGTGAACTTGGTCAAGCATTTGTTCATGACGGGCTGAACGAGCTTGGCTTCTTTCCAGTTTTTGCCGCCGTCGGTGGATACATCAACATGCGCAACCTTGCCGCGGCCCGTCCAGGCCAGACCACGGATTTCATAGTAGCCAGGGGTCGTCAGGTGTTTGTCAGGGCAGGGGAAGGTAACCACGGAGTTGGCTTCGTTAACCAGCGTGAACTGACGGATACGGCCATCGTCGGTGGTGTCGGTGTAGTGCCGGGTTTCCTGGTAGGTGACCAGTGGTTTAGTGGTGAACTTGATACGGCGCAAGTATTTGATCGACATATTGGCTTCACAGCCGGGTACGATCAAACGAATGGGATAGCCGTTCTCCGGACGCAGGGCTTCACCGTTTTGCGCATAGGCAATCATGACATCCTTGTGGATTTCGTTTTGATCGAATTCTGGTAGTGGTTTGCCAAACTGATCCTTGGCGCCCGGCAGGGGGATGGAGCGTTGCAGCGCGGAGCCGTCTGCGCCTTCTGCATAGAACCAGGTGGATTCGGGTTTAACACCAACCATCTCCATAATGGTTGATAGCTTGACGCCGGTCCATTCTGAGCAAGAAATCATGCCATGAGTAAACTGCACTGAATCCATTTGCACACCGCGCCATTCCATAGCGCCATTGGCTGGACACTCGAGGAAGTGAATTGCAGTGTGTGAAGGGAGGCGCCGCAGGTCTTCCACGGTCAGCAACAACGGTTTCTCAACCAGACCGTGAATGGCGAGCTTGTGGGTTGCAGGATCGATATCGACCGCACCGGCATGGTAGCGTTCGAAATGCAGGCCACCTGGGGTAATGATGCCGTGCAGGTCTTGCAAGGGGGTGAAACTGATCGAAGCTGCGCGATCGGGAGTGAGCCATTCTACGTTGCGACGTACGACGTCCGCCTCGAACTTAGACGGCAGGCCATAGGGAACTGTGACCACACCGCGTCCGAGAATTTTGTTGGAGGCAGGAATCTCCAACACTTCATCGCCAGCACTTTCTGCTGCAGTCGCAAGTGCCGTCGCAGCTGAGCTACCCGCCACTACTGCACCGGCAGATGCCGCCAGGCCAGAGCCCAAAAAGCGCCGTCGCGTAGTCGAAGCCGGCGCCTCGTTGGCGGCGGTCACCTCTTCAGATGATGTTTCTTTTTTCATAGATTCAACCATGGGTTTTTCATGTTGATGGATTGTTGCCGCACCGCCAGCGGGCGGTGCAAGAAATCAGTGAATTGAGACGGACAGGCTCCTAGGAGCCTGTCCGAGAATAGAGATGCGATTGCGGAACAGTTGCATTGAGCGAATTTCCTCCGATTTTCGTTAAATAGCGCCACTATTCGCCTCAAATCAGGGGGAGTTCAACTCAAAGTACCTTCCCCTCGCTATGCATTCTATTGTCGGGCAACTGCCCAGTGACTTACTTGCCTGGTGTGGCTCGACACTTAGCAATGTAAGACTATCAGCATATAAACAACTTCTTATATGCGGTTATAAAAAAAACACCTGAGGTCCAGTTACGGCCCAGATGTCATAAGCCGCGTATATTACGCAAAGAGTTTATCAAATACAAAAAATTGATCGATGTCTTTGATCAAGCTCAAATGAAGCCGCTCAGTAACGTTGTTTTCTTCCTTATCCATGTCATTTTAAGCTGGACGAAGTTCTCGTACTCCAACAAGCGCTTTCTGGCTCGCCCGGCGGGGTATTGCGCTCGCTTGAATTGGCGACGGCCAGTCCTGCGCTCGCGCGCCCACCGGCTGACCGCTTTCCGGCTCGCTGTAGCCGCCAATATCGTGTTGACGAGGTATTAGTCCAAATCCTCTACTGAAGAATCGCTTACCATAAGATGATGGCCTGCCGGATGGGGGCGACGGTGCTTGACCTCGTCCTTGTGCGCGTCTCGGACGGCTTTAATCGTCAACTCAAATTGTAGCGTCTGCCCCGCCAACGGATGATTGCCATCCAGCACTGCTTCCGTATCATCAATTGATTTGATAACCAGAATGGCCATGCCGTCGGGTCCCTGAAATTGCACAGCTTCTCCAATTTTCTGCGGCACGTCCGGGTTGAGGGAAGCGGTGGGCACGCGTACCAGGAGATCTTCCTGATACTCACCGAAAGCAGCCTCGGGGACCAGGGTGAGGGAGGTCGAGAAACCCGGCCTTTGGCCTTCGAGGACGTTTTCAAGCGCCGGTAGCAGGTTACCCCGGCCATGCAGGTAACTGAATTCACCCGCATCCTGCGTAGTTTCCAAAATCTCACCGGCCGCATTTTTGATGGTCAGATCCAAATAAACGATCTTATTGCGCTTGACCTGGTCATTCATGTGGAATCCTGTTGTGATGTGTTGAGGCATAAACGTTTCGACTCAGCGATAGGGCCAAAAATACAGTAACTGTCTACATCGCCGCTGAAACACGTCAGGCCAAGACGAACCCTGTGAGTCTTCAAGCCGTAAGGACCACTTTTTAATGCAGAGCTGAGTCGTTACAAGAATGTAATTCACATTTGATCATTCACTGAGTCGTCATAAAAAGATAACGCTGCAA
>JANTGD010000229.1 GCA_024763135.1 Thiotrichales bacterium
GCTCGACATGGAACAACCATGGCTTCGCAACAATGCCTTGTTCTGAACGCGTGGGTTTGCGCTGATATAGACAGTTTGGACTTGTCGGTGTACTAGACGCGCCTGGCGAAACAGGAAAATCTCTCATCACCAATAAAGTGACCACGAGTTTTCCTGTTTCACCATTCACACCAATTGCTTACACGTCTTTTTCGCGCTCAAGTGATTTTTCTAGGTTGAACGGGACGATTGTTCACCACAATCTGCTCGCGACAGAATGAATCAGGGCTGCCTTAAACCAGATCGTGGGATAAGCCCGGCACAACGGCCAGCGCCGCGGCTCAGCCCAAATACTGTTTAATACGCTCGAGCTCCGGGCGAAAACGATTGGCCGCATCCTGGCCGATTTTGATGGCCTCTTTGGCGCGATGAAACTCCATGAGGGCGATATGCTCAACGGCCGGGGAAATCAATAAATCGGGTGGTTCACCTGCGATGCGACTACGGGCAGCGCGATTGAGCATAATATTCAAGCTACGCACCATCACATCAAGGGTTGAGGGTAATGTTTCATCCTCCCCGCCTTTCTGCGTTTGCATCCGCCCCATGACACCTTGCAACAGGCCAAAGAACTTATCAGCAGAGCGCCAGTTATCGGTGAGTCCAGCCAAGGGCATCTCCACACTTCGCTCGTCGTTCGTCGCCAGTTTTTTGACCAAACGAAACACCGGCAAAGCCGTCAGATCAACTGCAATCACCACATCGGCGCCCATCGCGCGACAGACCGAAATGGGCGTGGGATTGACCACGCCACCATCCACCAACCACCGCCCCTGCCGCCGCACCGGACTGAACAATCCGGGCAGGGCGATCGACGCACGGATTGCTGACAATAATTCGCCATTTCGCAGCCAGATTTCGTGGCCGTTGTCCACATCGGTGGCCACTGCAGCAAATGCAGGCGCTTGGAGATCCTCGATTTTAATGCCCTGCATGCCTTGGCGCAGATGATCGATCACCTTTTCGCCGTGCAGCAAGCCTCCGGAAAACCGCAGATCCATCATGGCCAGTACTTCCTGCCAACGCAGACTACTGACCCAATCCTCCAGCTCTTTATGGTAACCCGCGGCATAGGCGCCCCCGACCAATGCACCAATGGAGGTTCCGGCAACAATATCGGGTGCAAGACCGACTTCGGAAAGCACCCTTAAAACACCAAAATGTGACCAGCCTTTGGCTGCGCCACCACCCAGGGCAAGCCCAAGCCGTGGTTTCATGTCTTGTCCAATGTTAAGTGAATGAGGTCGCTACAACTCAGCATCGCCTGTTAGCCCATTTCTGCTTGCTCTTTGTGCTCGCTGGAGCATGCTTTGATTGCAAGCAAAATCTATGCAAATCGATGCATGACATGGGGGATTTACGGAAATAGTAAAATGTCTTTCTTCGGCTGATTCCGCCCCCGCAGATGACTGGGTTGAGTCCGGATCACGCCAATCACCCGCGCGCCTTTGCACGCATTCCGGCCAGCCGTTGAGGCGCGGCTTGTGGAGAGTCTTCCAGAGCAAGCAACACCTCATCCGCAGCCTGCGGATCATTGCAGACCAATACCACGTCACATCCCGCAGCTCGTGCAGCTACTGCGCGCTCGGCAGGCGAACCGGCGATCTGCGCCGCTTGCATAGAAAGGTCATCACTGAACACCACACCCTCGAACGCCAGGCGCTCACGTAACCAGGTTTTGAGCCAATAAGGGGAAAACCCTGCAGGTCGGTCATCACAATGTGTATAGATCACATGCGCGGGCATGAGCCCCTGGATACCATGACGTATCAGCTGGGCGAAGACGTAAAGATCCGCGTTCACAATGGTCGGGAGGTCACGTTCATCTTGAGGCAGCGCTGTATGGGAATCAGCCGCGACCCCTCCATGACCAGGAAAATGTTTCCCGACTGCCGCCATGCCCGCGCGCCGCATGCCCTCAATATAGGCAATCGCAAGCTCGATGACGACCAGGGGACGGCGATGCAAGGCACGGTCGCCAATCACTTCACTCACACCATAATTCACATCGAGCACAGGGGCGTAGCTGAAATCAATGCCGGCGGCGATGCACTCCGCCGCCATGACATAGCCCCAATGCCTGGCCTGTTGCAGCGCAGCTTGCGGGTTTTGGTCGTACTGCTCCCCCAGACAGTGCAACGCCGGCAAGGGAGTAAATCCCTCGCGAAACCGCTGTACCCGTCCGCCTTCCTGATCGACAGAAATCAATAGCGGTGGATCGCGCAGCGCCTTGATTTGTGCAGTGAGCGCTTTGAGCTGCGAGAGGTCACGATAATTACGTGTGAATAAAATTACCCCAGCGCACTGCGGATGCAGCAGCCGCTCCCGATCTGCGGTAGTCAAACTTTCACCCGCTACATCGACGATGACAGAACCCACCATTACTTTACGCGACTCCAGGCCTCTTTGAGCACTTCCAGCCCCGCATGCGCGCGCGGCCCTTTTTCACTGAGAATACGGCGCCAGGCTTTTGCACCCGGTTGACCATGAAATAGCCCTAGAATGTGCCGCGTGATTCGTTTGAGCGCAACCTGCTCACGCAATTGACGCTGCACATAGGGGAGCAGCCGCTCAACCACTTCGTGACGCGTCGGTGGTGGCACGGCATCTGCATAAAAGCAACGGTCCACCGACGCAAGCAAATACGGATTGTGGTAAATCTCACGCCCAAGCATAACACCGTCGACATGCTGCAACTGCTGTTTAGCAGTCTCCATTGACGTCAGCCCTCCATTGAGAATGATTTCCAACGCCGGAAAGGTCTGCTTAAGACGGTACACGCGCGCGTAGTCTAAAGGTGGAACATCCCGGTTTTGCTTGGGATTGAGCCCCTGCAGCCAGGCCTTGCGCGCATGTACGATAAACGTTTGACAACCAGCCGCGGAAACACAGCTGACAAACCGCTCCAGATCTGCTTCGCTGTCTTGCTCATCGATACCAATACGATGTTTGACCGTTATCGGAATCTTCACCGCAGCTTGCATGTGGGCTACGCATTCGGCAACCCGCTCCGGTGTGGCCATAAGACAGGCTCCAAATTGCCCATTCTTCACCCGATCACTGGGACAGCCGACATTGATATTGACTTCATCATAACCATAATCCTCCGCCATACGCGCGCACTGCGCCATCGCTTTAGGCTCACTGCCACCCAGTTGCAGCGCAAGCGGATGCTCCTGAGGCGAAAAAGATAAATAACGGCCTGCATCACCCCGGAGCAAGGCGCCTGTCGTCACCATTTCTGTATAGAGCAGCGCATGCCGGGAAATCAAACGTAGAAAATAACGCTCATGCCGATCGGTCCAATCCAGCATAGGCGCTACGCAAAACGTTCTTTTCATCGTTTCCAATAACCGATTGATTCGTTGATCTCGTAACCAGAGGCGTGTCCTGCCACAGACGATGCCATCGATAAGACGGTGATACGCTGCTATAAACCAATTGGAACGATGCATCACTCGTCCAGGCACGCGTTAATCTCGACCGAAATTAAAACAATTTCAGAGGTTACAATTTAATTGACTTTCCCCTCTCAGTGCCAATTTTTATGTATACACCAAGGCGTTACCGGGAAGTACAGTAGATAAGCCGACCCTGAGCGCGGTCATGCTCGTCTACGACCATGCGCCCTACATCCGACAAAGTCTGAATAGCGTACTGGCGCCACTGCTGCCCTGCGACTGAGACGTGGTGATTGCCGACGATGATACCACCGCTGGCAGCCGCAAAATTCTTGAATCCTACGCGGGGCGATACCCCAACCGCCTCAGCTGCAAGCAACGCAGCAGTATTGCAACACCCGCTTACGCGACGCCAGCGGCTCGCCGGCAAGGGCTCGGTCCTTGCCATGCGGCGCAACACCGAGCCGTAACATCCGGGATGCTCTGTATGAGGCGCTAATTTTGGATTATCTTATTAACCCTTAACGAGTTGCAGCAAATCGGGAGGCATTGAAATTTTTGGGAGGCAATTCATATTTAATGGCGCAGCCTTGATCATTGGGTCAACGCTTGAAAATGTGGATCCCCTTTTCGGTTAAAATCCCGTCCATAGAGACATCCCAGGGTTGCGGCGTCAGTCGCCCACAGGCTTGCACTGCATAGCCCAAACCGAGCAGAAAAGGCTGCTTGCTGCGCCCGGAATGTCGACGAAATGCAAAACTTCTGTCATAGAATCCGCCCCCCATACCCAGCCGATGCCCTTGCCAGTCAAACCCCAGCAACGGCATGATCACCAAATTCAACTTGTTGGGTGCGATACGCCGTTTCGCATGATCGAGTGGCTGCGCAATACCGAAACGGTTCGACGTCAATGGATCACCTGGCAGGTAACGCTGAAATACCATTTCTCCTGCTCCACTTGTCACCACGGGTAGATAGACCCGTTTGCCCATCCGTATCAAGCCCTTGATCATCAGCCAAGTTTGAAACTCATCTCGAGTACCAAGATAGCAAGCAATATCGAACATGCGGCTGAGTTCCGGCCACTGCCTAAGATGATGCCAGGCGCGCAATGCATAGCGGCGGCGTAGAACAGGAGGTATTGCGCTTCTGCGACGCTTGAGCGTGGATCGATCCATCACCAGGCAGACCCTTTTAATTTTTTGAAATACCCGCGTTCTGCCTTAAAAATAGTCATCTATGGCTTGTAAGCTCACTTTTTTTAGCCTTCATCTGACGTATTTCAGGAACAATCTGAGCGGTGACTGCATTTTTTAAGCATTCGCTGAGTAGTGACTAATTTTTTAGATTTGACTCAGGCGGCTGACAACAAGCAGCAGAATGCATTGGCCGTTGCCGCATTGACGATATCAACCCAAAAGCGATCCTAAAAAATCGTCAAAAAAACGCCGGGTGCAAACCGGCGCTCTGTTTCAATACCTTGATAAGGAAGACGGGCCAACCTGAGTAGGGCGACCACAAAATGAGGAAGGGTACACTCCGCGAATACCGCCGCGACTATCGACCTTGAACCGAAGGCTCAAGTGGGAGCCCGGTAGCGCCTTTAGGCTTCCCGCGTTAAAGCGGTATTGCACACCAACACTACAGCTCAGCCCCCGGGGTAATTAGTTAGGCTCAAGGATACTACCCAGCCACTTGCAAATACCGCAGAGGTACCCAAAACAAAACTAGCGTGTCTCAACCATCACCGCAAGCAGAAATCACTGCTATTCGGCACATTCACCAGTTGAGTCGATCTCTATGCTATTTTCGTGCTCATTGAATGCATACTGCATGCACCCCGGCTTTGCACGAATACTCTATCATTCCCGCCAGCTGCCAAACTTGCAGGACGGTAATGTTTGCGCTTTGATTTACAAGGATCGAGCAAACGTTCAAATTTCCATTTGCTGCGTATCTTGTAATGCACGCTCTATTTTAGCATGCATTGTCTCGATTCGCTGAGATAACGACTGCCCTAAAAACTGCGTAGTATCTCTTTGTTGCAGCAGTTCATGGGTCAGATTCAGCGCTGCTACAATCGCGATGCGCTCCGTGCCAAAAACCTTACCGGTTTCACGTATGCTGCGCATCCGATCATCCAGCATTTTGGCCGACTCGATCAAAGCGTCTCGCTCATCCTCAGGACAAGCCAATTGAAATTCTTTGCCCATGATTTGCACCGTGACCGGAACGCTCTTGATTTCCGTCATACTCAATGACTCTCCATGGATTTCAGGCGACTGATCATTGCCTCGACCTGAAGACGTACTTTATCACGATTCGCTAACAGCTGTCCCCGTTCCGCGAGTAAATGGGCATTTTCATCGCGCAGACGAGCATTTTCCTGTTTGAGCTTGTCGCAGCTGGCCACGAGCTCGTCCAGGCGATTCTCCAATTTCTTCAGAGAGGCTTCTGAAACTGTATCATTTCGCGTAGTAGACATAGATTCAGATACTAGGCGCAGATAGTATTTTGGTCAAATCACAGTGTAGGAAGATGTGAGCAAAATCCGCTATGATTGATTTCTTGTAACTACTCAGCGTGTTTAGATTTTGGTTCATATCTAGTACACCGCCAAGCCCAAACTGTCTGTATCAGTGAGTCATCAAGGGGTTAGATGTGGTTTTGTTTTTATGAATCATAGTGGTCCTATGGTGAT
>JANTGD010000230.1 GCA_024763135.1 Thiotrichales bacterium
AGGTCGTTGCAACCTTCGCTTTGATGACACGAACCCCGCCAAAGAGGAGGAGGCGTTTGTTGAAGCCATTAAAAACGATGTCCAGTGGCTGGGTTATGAATGGGACGCCCTGCGCTTCGCTTCTGACTATTTTGAACAATTATATGGATACGCCGTTGAGCTGATCGAGAAGGGGCTGGCGTATGTCTGTGAACTCAATGCCGAAGAAACCCGTGAATACCGCGGTACGCTGAAGGAGCCCGGTAAGAACAGCCCCTATCGTGATCGCAGCGTGGAAGAGAATCTGGAGCTGTTTGCCAGTATGCGCGCCGGTGCCTTTGAAGATGGCAGCAAGGTATTGCGCGCCAGGATCGACATGGCTTCGCCCAATATGAACCTGCGCGATCCTGTCCTCTATCGCATTCGACGTGGCTTGATTCATCACCAGACGGGCGACGCCTGGTGTCTCTATCCTATGTACGACTATACCCATCCGATTTCAGATGCGATTGAAGGTGTGACTCATTCCCTGTGCACACTGGAATTCGAAGATCACCGGCCGCTTTACGACTGGGTTCTGGACAACATCAGCATCGGTTGTCATCCACAGCAAATCGAGTTCTCCCGGCTCAACCTGCAATACACGGTCACGAGCAAGCGCAAGCTCACACAGCTGGTGACTGAGGGGCTCGTCGACGGCTGGGATGATCCACGAATGCCGACGATTGCCGGGTTGCGCAGAAGAGGATATACCCCGGCATCGCTTCGCGAATTCAGCCGTCGAATTGGTGTTACGAAATCGGAAAACAGTGTCGAGATGGAAATGCTCGAAAGCTGCATCCGTGAGGAACTCGACTCAAGTGCTGCCAGGAGAATGGTGGTCCTGCGCCCGTTGAAACTTACCCTCACGAACTATCCTGAGGATCAGGTCGAACAGCTCAGCGCAGCTAACCACCCCAAGGATGAGTCCATGGGGCAGCGCGAAATCCCATTTACACGCGAGATCTACATCGATCGGGAAGACTTTATTGAAGTTGCACCAAACAAGAAGTGGAAACGCCTCGTCTCAGGTGGTGAAGTGCGTTTGCGCTACGGCTACGTCGTGCGCTGTGATGAAGTCATCAAGGACGAAGCGGGTAATATCGTCGAACTCATTGGCAGCTACGACCCCGACACCCTGGGCAAGAACCCCGAAGGCAGAAAGGTCAAAGGTGTTATCCACTGGGTATCCGCAACCCGGGGCAAGCCCGCCGTAGTGCGCCTCTACGACCGCCTGTTCTCCCACCCTGCACCAGACACCGACAAAGAAGTCGAAGACTGGAAGGAACATCTCAATCCAGCCTCGCTAGTCGTCTGCCCGGATGCGCTGGCAGAACCTTCATTAGCCGTTGAAGACGCCACAAAACGCTATCAATTTGAGCGCGAAGGATACTTCTGGCCCGATACCACTTCCACGGCAGAGGCATTGGTTTTTAATGAGATTGTGGGTTTGAGGGATTCGTGGGGGAAAGCAGCTAACACTTAGACTCAGGAAATTAAAAAGCCGCTCAGTGATTATACTGAGCGGCTGAATTGGTGGGGCCGTGGGACGCCGGTTTGGTTCCCACAATAGGAACTGAATTAATCCCTCAATTGCTTTAGTAAGCCAATGCAGGTCTATGCTTGCGCAGGAGCTTCGGAACCCTGTTTGTCAGAAGCTAGCAGAAACTCGGTTGACAATTGGTCTTGTTCAGGCGCTGCACCATTGAACGAAATTTGATATCCCATTGCCTTATAGCTTTTCTCCCGTTTGTTGAACATTCGTTGCAACATAGGGTGTGAGTAATCGACATAATCGTAAATGGTGACACGGTCTTTGCCATCCGAATCTCGGTGAATACGCCCGGCATACTGGGCCAGTGAACCTTTCCATGCAATGGGCATGGCTAAGAACAGCGTGTCTAGTCTTGGCAAATCAAAACCTTCGCCCACATACTTGCCAGTGGCAACGACGACCTGCGCGGTGGGTAGCTGTTCCTCAACGGCCTTACGCTCAGGCGCTCGCATTGCGCCTTTTAAAACGACTGAATCGATATCTCTATCGAGTAGCATGGCATTGATTGTCTCAGCATGTTCTCTGCGTTCTGTCAGAACTATTGGGTGTTTTGATTGTTCAAGGCAGGCTGAAATATCATTGATTATTCTTTGCGTTCTCTCATCATTCTCCATGATCCATCGATAAGCGTCTGAGATTTTAGGCCGTTCTTCTGAATTGATTAATTGCCCTGGAGGGTGGTCATAGAGTTGGTGAACAACGACTTGTTGCTCAAACTTTTTTTCTGTTGTGCTTTTAACCTTGTGACGAATAGGCCCTGCGGCCATAAAGATGATTTTCTGGTGGCCATCCTGTCGTTCGGGGGTGGCGGTCAAGCCGAGTACATATTTGGCTCGAACTTCGTTTAACACCATTTCAAAGCGCGGCGCCGAAACGTGATGGCACTCATCAACGATCACATGTCCATAATCTTGAACGATCTCAGATACGGTGTTGTCCTTTTTGTTGATTAGACTTTGATAGGTTGCGATGTCGACGACACCCGTTGGCTTTTTCTTGCCGCCGCCGATGATGCCGACATCGGCATCAGGTAAAAACGATTTTAATCGTTCTTTCCATTGGTCGAGCAGTTGTCTACTGTGTACTAAAATTAGCGTGTTGGCTTTGCGCTTAGTAATCATGCCAATAGCGGTAACTGTTTTACCAAATGCAGTCGGTGCATGCAGAATACCAGCATCGTGCTTACTCATGGCGCGCACTGCTGCTTGCTGATTCTTTCTAAGCTTGACGAGTGACTTGGTGGCTTTAAGTTTAGTGCCACGTTCACGCTGATCGTCTAATTGAACTTCGATCTGATTCTCGGTTAACAACTCTAGCGCTTGGTCTAAGCAACCGCGAGGTATTGCCAAGTAGCCTTGCTCAATTCGAGCACATGAGATAAATCTCGGAATACCATGAGTTGAAAACCGTAGTGCCTGTGTTTTAAAGAATACAGGGTTTGAAAAGCTCGCGAGTCGCCTTAACCTTGCTGCTAATGCGCTCGGTAATTCGCTTAAATCAAAATAAACATGATTTGCGAGAGTGACGGATATCTTTTTCGGTGGGTTTTCCAATAAGAGCGGTGTTGCCTTGGCGGTCATCTCCCAGGGTGGGCGATTCTCTACAATCTCTTGTTCTTTAAATAACGCAGAATTTGGTGAAATCTGTCTCAGTAACTTTGTCAGTCTGCTGTGTGAAATAGACTCCATATTAGATAGGTGTTGCCATTGGTCCTGGATGACATTAAGTTCGTTATCGACAAAGGAGCTATTGCCAGATAGGCGTGCTTCTTTTTGAAGCGGTAGAGCGATTAAATTTCCAAATCCGCCTTCGGGTAAAATATCCTGATTGGGGAAAAGGCGATCATAGGAATCAAACGATAGATTCGGATAGAATTCCATCGCTTTGTCGAGTAGTCCAAACCCCAATAGCCTAGCTTCTTTGGCTGGCACTTTCTCGTTGAAGAAAATCCAAAGGTGTGCGCCATTGCCGGAACGTGAAATCTCAATGGAATGTGGTATTTCAAAGTTCTGGCAAGCCTTCGACATTGCTTTCACTTCTTCTTGCCATTGGCCTTTATCAAAATCGGCCGCAAGGATGTAGCAGGTATTGTCGTGCGTTAAAGGATAAAGACCAACGACTTGCTGCCCAGCTAAGTGGCGATAAATGATTTGGTCATTTAATTCTGTGAATTGCCGGTGATTACAGTCCTGACATTTTATGCGCGGCTTGTGGCAAATGCCTTGTACCCACTCATTATTGCAGGCAACAGAGTAACCACTGCGACCTTGTTTGTTTTGCCAGCGGTTTGCAAAAATATCGGTTCGGCCTCTAAACAATCCTCTAAAAATAACAATCTTTTGTTCTGGTGAATATAGGGTCGAGTCAGATATATCTGATGGGGGCTGTTGAAGTTGCTCTCTGAGTGCTAGAAGTTGCTTTTTCTCCTGTTCAAGCGCAACAAGCCGAGAGTCAATCTCGGCAATACTCTGGAAACCTTCATGTTTAAGCATGTGCTTGTGGTGGCTTGATCAGAGACTCAGCTGGAATACCCAAGCCCTCATGCAGCTTCCAGATCATTTTTAGTGTAAGTGAACGTTTATGGTTGAGGATCTCATAGACTCTATTGCTTTTACCAATCATTGGCTCAAGGTCTTTTACGGTTAATCCCTTACGCTCCATCTCAAATTTGATGGCTTCAACAGGATCAGGCAGTTCCATAGGGAAATGCTTGGCCTCATAAGCTTCGATAAGCGTGACCATGACATCCAGCTTTTCGCCTTCAGGTGTGTCAGGGCCAGCCATCATCAGACTTTCAATTTCTTTTAATGCCGCTCGGTAGTCGGCATCAGTTTTAATCGGTTTGATGTTCATAGTTATTCCTCCGGCAATTAAATAGTTTGTACATCAATTTTGTCGTACTGCGCATGGGTGCCTATGAATCGGATGTACACCACACGATAGGCATAGTTGATCCAAACGACTAGTCGGTACTTGTTGCCCGCAATATTGAAAACCGCACGCCCATCTTTGAGGATGCTGGCATTTCTGAAATCCTGCTTTACATCAGCTGGTGCGCTCCAGTCAGCCGCTAAGGCATGTCGATACCAAGCAAGCGTAGGCTCTTTCGCATCCATGTATTCCGGGTGTTCTTCCCAGAAAGTTTTCAGTGTCGATAGGGCAATGATTCTCATAGAGTTAATGATAGTCCCAAAACGGGACTTGTTCAACTAAAATATACAGGAGAATAAATATGATTGAATATCAGCCACTTATGACGCAAAGAGAGTTATGTAATCGTTGGCAGGTAAGCGAGGCGACACTGGAGCGATGGCGATCTGAGGGCATTGGCACAATTTACGTGAAACTGGGCGGTCAGGTCAGATACAGGCGAGAAGATGTGCTGGAGTATGAGGCCAGTTGCTTGAGAAGGAGTACATTTGAAGCTGTTTGATGGTGAGTTAGTACGCAACTTCCCGCATCAGCCCTAAATTCCTGATAGTAAAGTTGCGGTTTAATAAAAAGCCCTAATGGCCGGCGAGGGCTCATTAGGGCTATTTACAATTTGGTGGAGGCGGCGGGGATCGAACCCGCGTCCGCGAGCCCTCTACTGTTGGTACTACATGCTTAGTTTCGTCTTTTAATTTAGCTTGCCGAACTCCGACGAACAGGATTTCGGTTTGCGAGCCTGAGTTAGAGTTTAGCGGATTGACCTAAGGCGTATCGCACCGCGATCTT
Source organism: Thiotrichales bacterium (assembly GCA_024763135.1). Lineage (GTDB taxonomy): Bacteria > Pseudomonadota > Gammaproteobacteria > UWMA-0217 > UWMA-0217 > JANTGD01. The sequence continues at coordinate 5,291 of JANTGD010000230.1, forward strand.
GTGATAGTTACGCCTGAGTCGGACGCACAAGCACGAGCCGGTCAGACGTTAGCAGGCTTAAGCTGCTAAGGCGTAGTTATCGTCGTTTGCAACTATAACAATACAGCTGGATAGTTTACGAGGCTGCGCTGTCACCTCGGCATGCACCGCGAGCTTTGTAACCCACGTCGAAGCCAATGTCGCCCCCTTAAATCTTCAGGCTGCTTGATAGCGGCCCGACGGATGACATCAATTAAGGAGTATGGGGGCTACGCTCTGGTTTTTCAATGCGGGAATTCGGCGATTCCGGTATGATTCGCGGTTTTTCCGTATTACATCCCATCATCTATGCAGATTGTCAACGGTAGTTCCGCTTTCTCCGAATTCCAGCGCAAGCAATTACTCAAAAAGCTTCAGGGTGTTTCAGATAGAATTACCGGTATATCAGCAACATATGCATACTTTGTAAAGTTATCTCAAGGTTTGGATGACGCTGAACAGGCGCATCTCTCGGATGTGCTGAGTGAGTCGGGACAATCTCCCTGTGACTGGCCGCATGGCGAGCGCTTTGTCGTCACCCCTAGACCCGGAACGATTTCCCCCTGGTCGAGCAAGGCAACAGATATTGCTCATAACTGTGGGCTCACAAAGATCGATCGAATCGAGCGCGGTATTGTTATAGGCATCGCATACCCGGAGGAGATGACAGCGCATCTGCGCGGGCAGCTGTCGGCTCTGCTGCATGATCGGATGACCGAGTCTGTTTTCAGTTCAATGGATGAGGCGGAAGTGCTTTTTGCGACTACCGA
>JANTGD010000231.1 GCA_024763135.1 Thiotrichales bacterium
TGCAGCGCAGCGAAATCCGGGATGAACTGAACACAGCTCCGATTTTCCCGGATTACTCAGGCTCCATCCGGGCTACAAAAATATCACCTGCACAATAACCCTGTGCGACCGGCAACCAGGCGATTCATTGCTCCCGAAATCCGCTACGTTCATCAACCAGGGCGAGGTGATCCTGATTCTGGATAACCTGCGCGTGCATCACGCCACCAAGGTCAAAGAATGGCTAGAAGGCAAGGAAGATCAGATCGAACTGTATTATCTGCCAGCCTACTCTCCGGAACTTCAATCCGGATGAATACCTCAACTGTGACCTCAAGGCCGGTGTGCACTCGGGTCTGCCATCGCACTCAAAAGAAAAACTGAAAAAGAAAGAAAGCAACCAGCCACATGCGAATGCCGCAGAAAAAAACCCGATCGAGTAAAGAAATACTTCAAGCATGACAAGATTTGCTATGTCGCTGAGGCGATCTATAGAGTGGCCGGGTTAATAATCAATCTACAACAAACATATTCTGACGGATAGAGAACAATCCACAGCGTTCGAGACAAGTCATGGGTTGCAAGCAAGGGTTGTTCCCTTACCAATAGACGTCACACCGGGCCGTAACATCTGGGGCGCTCCCTGCGGGTCGGCCCCGGGGCACCCAAACCAGCCCGCCCACGCCGAATATCAATATCCGTTTAAGCTATTTTGAACGCATCATTAGTTTTTCTCTTGGGGCTGATTCCGATGCATGGCCAAGAATATGTACAGACGAGCAATTTAAAGTTCGGTGTATCCGCGCTCTTCGTGCAGGCTGACGTCAAGCCCCACTGATTCTTCTTCCGCGCTGACGCGCAGTGGAATCACAACATCGACCAGTTTCAACAATACAAAAGTTAAAACAGCGGTATAAGTGAGGGTTGCAACCACCCCGACTGCCTGGACGCCGAGCTGGCTCGCAATGCTGTCGATACCTTGCGCAAATCCCTGACCACTGAACACGCCCAGCTCGGTCGAAGCAAACACACCTGCAAGCAAGGTACCCAGCATGCCACCCACGCCGTGGACTGGAAACACGTCCAGCGAATCATCGATCTTGAGCTTTTGTTTAATCAGTAGTGTCGCATTAAAACAAATAATACCTGCCATAAGACCGATCACAAATGCCCCCGCTGGACCAACAAAACCAGACGCCGGCGTAATGGTGCCCAAACCAGCTACCATGCCAGTCGAAATGCCTAACACCGTGGGTTTGCCGAATTTTATCCACTCGATAAACATCCACGCCAAAGCGCCTGTCGCGGCAGAAATATGCGTGACCAAAATCGCCATGGCAGCATCGCCATTAGCGGCCAGAGCGCTACCTCCGTTGAAACCAAACCAGCCCACCCAAAGCATACCCGCACCAGCAACGACCATGGTGAGATTGTGCGGCATGGTCGCTGTACCAAAATCCCGGCGTGGCCCGATGACGAGTGCTGCGACCAAAGCAGCCACCCCAGCAGTAATATGCACCACGGTGCCCCCGGCAAAATCGAGCAATCCCATCTGATGCAACCAGCCATTGTCGCCCCATACCCAGTGGGTAATCGGTGCATACACCAACAACAACCACAGCAGCGAAAAAAGCAGTACCGCGCTAAAGCGAGTCCGCTCCGCGAAGCCACCGATAATCAGCGCCGGCGTGATAATGGCAAAGGTCATCTGAAACATTGCAAACAGCGACTCGGGGATATCACCGGCGAGGGTCTGCTCGCCGATCCCGGAAAAAAGGATATTGTCGAATCCGCCCCAAAAACTATTGGCCGTACCAAATGCTATACCATAGCCCAGTACCAACCAGAAAATTGACGCGACGCCCGCCAGAGCGAAGCACTGCATGAGCACCGACAAGACATTTTTGCTCCGCACCAAGCCGCCATAAAACATTGCAAGGCCCGGTAGCGTCATAAACAACACCAGTGCCGTCGAAGATGCGATCCACGCTGTATTCGCGCCACTCAGACCATCTGCGGCGTAGCTCCAACCGGGGAATAAAAGCAACAATATAAGAGGGAACAAGCGTTTCATTCTATTTTTATCTCCGCTTTGATTTTGGGCGAACAGTGAAAACTTGACTGCCATCTAACGGGCCAGGAGGATACCGAAGCAATTGCCTGCGGACAACAGCTTCAGACCCAGGGACGCCATAGCTGCACGCCAACGTTACAGCGTAGCTATGCGTAGTAGCCTGTCCGCAAAGAGGGGCACGGCGAGGGGAACCCATTTTGAGAGTATTTATTTGTTTCTCTGAGACGAACAATGGCTCATATTCAACAAAAGGAAGCGCTGATCAATTCGTAACACGGCATCTTGCGGCGCAAAATCGCCCACTTCTGCGTGGCGGATCTTCGCTATAGCCACCTATATCCCGGGCGGGCTACTGAGCCTCCTTCTTTTGGGTCGCACCCTCTTGTGGCGCGTCACTGTGGAAAATCGCAATACCTTCTCCTGTCTCCAAGCTAAGCAGACGAGCGTCGATATCGGTTAGCAATGCTTCTGCAGCTTGCGCGCCCAGACGTCCGCTCTGACGCAGTTCGAGAATTTGCGTACGCTCATACTGCAACATACGCCTGGCGAGTTGCGTGAGATCTTCCTGATAGCGCAGGCGCTCGTCGATCTCAATATCCTTCAATTCTTCGAAGGCTTGCGACGCCGCCGCCTGATAGTAATCCTTGAGCGCGGCCAAAGCCTGTTCATCATAGAGGCTGGATTTTTCCACTCTGTCGAGTTCGTCCAGTGCACGATGCGCCAATCTGACGCGGGTACGCGCTGCTTCGTAGTCTGCCAACGCCTGCGTGCTGCCGAGTACGCCGAGCTTTTCACCGAGCCAGGAAATCGTCGTACCTTGTACCAGAATCGACAGTAATACCACGCCAAATACCATGTTGATGATCAGACTCCGTTGTGCCAGATCTGCCGGCAGACTCAGCACCAAGACCATCGACAAGGCACCCCGAATGCCACCCCAGCTCAGCATGGCGGCCCAGGAAATGGGAATTTTCAGGCGTGTCCAAAACAACACCCCGGTCGTCACATATACAATCGCAATGCGCGCGACAATCACGGCTACATAGGCCAACACGATGAACTGCCAGGTTTGAATTAGGCTTTTGAGATCAATTTCCAGGGCCATGAGCAGAAAAATCAGGGAGTTCAATGCAAAGCCCACATATTCCCAAAATGCATTGACCGCCAAACGCGTGGATGGGGACATGCCTACGCGTGCCCCGTAGTTACCGCACACCAAACCGCTGACCACCGTGCTGATGACACCGGAAAATCCAAGCTGATCTGCGACCAAAAACGAGCCGTAGGCGGCGACCGAAGTCAGCATGATCTCAACAAGAGGATCATCAATCTGGCGCAAGGCCAGCGAAACGAAAATCCCGACAATGCCACCGGTGATCAGCCCGCCACCCACCACACGCCCAAAATCTACCACCAAGCCACTGATGCTGGCCTCATTACCCATGACCCAGGTCAGCATCAAACCGAATAATACAATTGAGGTACCGTCATTGAGCAGACTTTCACCCTCGGTCAATAGACTCAGTCGATGTGGGGCCCCCAAGTGGCGAAAAATTGCAATGACTGCGATGGGGTCAGTCGCTGCAATCGCTGCGCCAAAAATCAGCGCCAACGGCCAATCGATTGGGGGTAACACCGCATGCGGCAACAGACTGGCGCCCGAACTCACTATCACCAGTAGCGCTGCGGTCAGACCAATCGCTGCCATGACGCCCGGAATTGCGAGACTCAATATCGGGACATTGTCACGCCAAAGTTCGTCGAAATCGATATGGTAAGCCGCTTCAAAAATCAGTCCCGGCAGAAAAACCAGAAACAGCAGATCATGGGTCAGTTCAGGTGCTTTGAGCAGGTTCAGGGCGCCCAGCCCCAAGCCCACCAAAACGAGTGCCACCGTATACGGAAAATTCCAGCGCCGCGCTCCCACCGCGACCGCTGATGCAATTATAAACAACAGGATAATAATCGGTTCGCTACTCATGCAGGCATTCTGTGGAGGAAATCGCGGATAAATTTTTAGGAAGCTCTGAACAACTCTGGCGCGAGCATATTGTGGTGAAAAATCGTCCAGCTCAAGGCGTGGATCGCGGGTAATAGCCGGCTATTGCGAGAAACCGTAACGCAACAGTGGGCGATTTCGCGCCGCAAGATGCCGTGTTACAAATTGATCAGAGCTTCCTTAAATATTTATTGGTCCAATTCAACCAGGCGACGCAAACAATCGACACGTAGAGAAAATGCCGGCACCCGTTGTCGGTAGCTGAGATACTGGGCGCCAAACTTTTCTATGGCTTCTTTTTCTTCAAAGCGCAAGACCATTACCAACATAAAAAGGATCTCCAAAGGCGCGATGATTAAAATAAAACTCGGCGAACCGATGATCAGTGCGATCGCGAGCGGAAAGAAAAACAAACCAAAGTGCATGGGGTGACGCATACAAGCATAAGGCCCGTTGGTCACCAGCTGGTTAGTCTCAAACCGCGGTACCTCGCCATTTTTCCCATAACGTGCCAACGTGCGGCCTGTCACTTTGCTGACCAAAAAAACCACCCGTAACAATGCAATACCTAACAGCGCAGAGACTAAGTGCCAGTAGGGGTTTAAAAGCCAGCCGGGAAACCACTTGAGATCAAGCGTAATACCCAGTAAAGCGCCACCCACGAGCATGATGAACCATACCGCCATGCGTAACTTTACGGAGGACGGAGGGGCGATTTTTTGCTGCGGCATCCTGCTTACTCTTCTTCCGGAATTTTAACCACAGTCACGTCGCAGCGAACATTATTGACCAAACCGGTGGCGGTGGATCCCATCAAACGCGCTAAACCATGCCGACCATGAGAACCAACGACCACAAGATCGACATTTTGGGCTTCAGCATAAGACAAGACCGCCGATTTGGGTGTGCCCCACAACACTTTATACTGCAAATCTGGCCAATCAATCGATTCGGCCAACCGTTTCAAGCGCGTTTCCGCACTGTCGAACAGTAATTGGTCTTCTTTGAGATAGTCATAAGGTACGATCACACCATCGGTATCGCCTGATTGAAACACAATATGTTCAACCGCATTGATCAATGAAAGCTTGGCATTGTAGAAACGCGCCAGCTCCAACGCGCGCTTGACTGCGGCGTCGGAAAAACGCGTAAAGTCCACCGCGACTAAAATGTGTTGATAAGGTTTGATTTCCACACTAACCGACTCCCCGCGCGATGCTGGTTGTTGATCTTCCTGCCGCAGCCAATCCCATGCTTCTTGCAGCTGACTGCGATCGAAAAACCGAATTTCAGTTTCAGACATAATATTGGCAAGCTCAGTCACCCATTTGTGCCAACGCTTCTCTCCCACCACTGCGATACGCACAAAATCACTTTGATGCTCCCGACCATACTTAAAATCATCCCAGGCAGCTTTGAGCTCCCAACCCTGAAAATCCTCTAGCTCAACGAGCAAAGACAAGGGCCCGTACTTGTGATTGATCGTCGTCAAGCGTGGCAAAAACGCCTTGTAGTCTTCATCGGTCAGCTTGCCGGTGGCTTTGAATGCAAAGATTTTCTCATCATTGACCGGAATTTCCTGAAACATCGTGGCGATCTCCTAAAGATTAATGCTTACCATCTTGCAGCCTTGCCCTGTGGCTGTCTGTCACCTAGGTGACAGAGCCACCCCGCCCTTTTCATTAGTATAGCGCTTTGACTGGTCAAGCGATCCAATGGAGGAACTCACATGTCCGAAACGATCACCAAAACCTACGCGTCCGTCGAAGCCCTGCATAATGTCAAAGAAGATCTGGTTGCCACCGGTATCGAGCAGGAACACATCTTTGTCGATGAAGCCAACAAACAGATCAAAGTGATGATACCCAATGCCATTGAGCCGGAGATTCTTGAAATTCTCGGCCGCCACAAACCTTTGGATTAATACCCGTGACGACAACCTACGATTTTCTGGTTATCGGCGGCGGT
>JANTGD010000232.1 GCA_024763135.1 Thiotrichales bacterium
TGACTGATTTTCGTTCGCCACTGGGCCGCGCCAAAGGGCTGGGTTCGGCTCAGGAGGGGAGTCACCATTTTTGGCTCCAGCGACTCACAGCCGTGTTCTTGATACCTTTGACCCTCTGGCTTGGTATTGCGATTGCGATGTTACCCAATATCCAGCTGGCCACCTTACAGGCATGGGTTGCTTTTCCAGTCAATGCAGCGTTGCTCACTGCGTTCCTGTTCATTGGATTACATCATGCCAATCTTGGTCTGCAAGTGATCCTGCAGGATTATATCGCGCATTACCCGACCCGCCTGGCGCTGCTGATTCTGCTGCAATTTACCAGTCTGCTTGCCGCGCTCGTAGCGCTGATTGCAGTGATCAAACTCTTGCTCAGTGGGGTCTAAATGCAACGAGGCGACTACAACCTGATTACGCATGACTACGATATTGTCATTGTCGGGGCAGGCGGTGCTGGGCTTAGAGCCACGCTAGGCATGGCAACGGCGGGCCTCAATACCGCCTGCATTACCAAAGTATTTCCGACCCGCAGTCATACTGTAGCCGCCCAGGGGGGGATCTCAGCTGCGTTGGGAAATATGGGGGAAGATGCTTGGCAGTGGCATATGTATGACACGATCAAGGGCTCCGATTGGCTTGGGGATCAGGACGCCATTGAATACATGTGTCGGGAGGCAATCCCTGCCGTGATCGAGTTGGAGCACTACGGTGTGCCTTTCTCGAGGACCGAGACCGGTCAAATCTACCAACGTCCGTTTGGGGGTATGACGACGCATTTCGGTGAAGGGGTCGCCCAGCGCACCTGTGCCGCAGCCGATCGCACCGGCCATGCGATTTTGCATACGCTCTACCAGCAGTCTCTCAGACATGGCGCCCAATTTTTTATCGAATATTTCGCGCTCGATCTTATTATGGATGACGGTGTGTGCCGCGGTGTACTTGCCTGGGAGCTTGCCACGGGAGACTTGCATCTGTTTCGCGCGCATAAGGTCGTTCTCGCCACAGGCGGCGCAGGGCGCGCCTATTTTTCCGCTACCTCAGCACACACCTGCACCGGGGATGGCAATGCCATGATTGCGCGAGCCGGTCTGCCGTTACAGGATATGGAATTCGTGCAGTTTCATCCTACCGGGGTGTATGGTGCGGGTGTGCTCATTACTGAGGGTGTGCGTGGGGAAGGAGGGTATCTTACCAATGCCCAGGGAGAACGGTTTATGGAGCGCTATGCGCCAAATGCCAAAGACCTCGCGTCTCGGGATGTGGTGTCCCGGGCCATGACCATGGAAATCAACGCGGGACATGGCGTGGGGCCGGATCAGGACCATTTGCACCTCAATCTCATGCATCTGGGTGCGGAGGTGATCCAGGAACGGCTACCGGGCATTGCCGAAAGCGCCAGAATCTTTGCGGGTGTCGACGTTACGCGCGAACCCATTCCAGTACTTCCCACGGTCCACTACAACATGGGCGGGATCCCCACCAACTATCACGCTGAGGTGATGACGGTGAAGGACGATGGCTCTGAGACCAGCGTACCGGGTCTTATGGCCATCGGCGAAGCCGCTTGCGTATCGGTGCATGGTGCGAATCGTCTCGGCTCGAATTCGCTGCTGGATCTCATTGTCTTCGGTCGTTCCGCCGCCTATCGGGCAGCACAGCTGATTAAGCCCAATACCCCGCATCAAGCCATCGCCAATGATTGCTGGGAAGCGCTGGTGGACCGCTTTGATCAATTTCGCCACGCTTCGGGATCCATCCCCACCGCAACGATCAGGGATCGCATGCAGCGTACCATGCAACGCCATGCGGCGGTCTTCCGCAGTGCGGAGAGTCTATCTGCTGGGGTCACCAAGATGCGCGAGATACATGCCAGTCTCGAGCAGGTAAGGATCAATGATCGTGGGCTGCAATGGAATACCGATTTGGTGGAGACCCTGGAGCTTGAAAATTTACTCACACAGGCCCAGGCGATTATTCAGGGCGCTCTAAATCGCGAAGAGAGTCGTGGTGCGCATGCGCGGGAAGATTTTCCAGAGCGTGATGACCAGGACTGGCTCAAACACAGTCTCGCCTGGGTCGATGCAGCAGGTGGTGTTACCTTTGGTTATCGTCCTGTGCATTTATATACCCTCACAGACGAATGCCAGGTGATTCCGCCGAAAAAACGTGTGTACTGACGTTATTCAGCGGCGTATTGAGTGAGGGCACTGCTCCATGGATTGCCTTAACAATCATCAGCGATGAGAATAGGTCACTACGATCAGGCCGCTAAAACGACGCGGTGAGTGCAAAGCACTGTGGTGCTGGGCGTAGCAAAGCAAGGTATGCAAAGAATACCTGCCTATTGAACCTAATATTAAGGAAGCTCTGATTAATTCTGGCGCGAGCAGAGTGTGGTGAAAAATCGTCCAGTTTAAGGCGCGGATCGCAGGTAATAGCGGGTTATTGCGAAGATCCGCCACGCAGAAGTGGGCGATTTTGCGCCGCAAGATGCCGTGTTAAGAATTGATCAGAGCTTCCTTAACACTGGGATGTGCTGCCTGAGACTGCTTCAACAGCCTATTAGGGGGCATCGCAAATCGTCGGCCAGACTGGTCGGTTTCGTCTGGCTGGGTATCAAATAATGGCGTGAGGTGCTATATGGCAGAATTCAAATTGCCTGCCAACTCTATTATCAAAAAAACGGGAAAACATTATCCCGCGGTTCAGTCATCAGGTTCGCATCTGCGCCGGTTCCACATTTATCGTTACGACCCGGAAAAGCACGAAAATCCACGGATTGATACCTACGATGTCGATATGGACGTCTGTGGCCCCATGGTGTTGGACGCATTGCTCTATATCAAAAATGAACTCGACTCAACCCTGGCATTTCGGCGATCCTGTCGGGAAGGTATTTGTGGTTCCTGTTCGATGAATATCAATGGTCGCAATACGCTGGCGTGTACCAAATCCATGGACGATTTTCCCGCCGATATCACGCTGTATCCTTTACCTCATCAGCCGGTTGTTAAAGATCTCGTCTGTGATCTAACGCATTTTTACGCACAATATGCGTCGGTGGAGCCATGGCTAAAAAGTGAGACGCCCGTCTCCGGAAGTGCGGAGCGTTTGCAATCCAAGTCGGAGCGTGCGGATCTCGACGGGCTATACGAATGTATTTTGTGCGCATGTTGTTCCACCAGCTGCCCCAGCTATTGGTGGAATGCTGAGCGTTATCTCGGTCCTGCAGTCTTATTGAACGCCTATCGCTGGATAAGTGATTCTCGCGACGAGGCCGCAGGGGAAAGGCTGGACCAGTTAGAAGATCCTTTCAGACTCTATCGTTGTCACACGATTATGAATTGTACCGAAGCTTGCCCCAAGGGGTTGAATCCAGCCAAGGCGATCGTGGAGATCAAAAAACGTCTGGTGATGCGCAAAGGGTAGGTAAACAACGGCGTGTGCCGCAGTAAAACTCAGCTGAGAAAAAGGGCTGCTCACGATAATTTGTTGCGGATAATCGCTACGCCAAAATAAAAAGGACCCTGCTTTGTCATTATGACGCCGCAGGGCCATTGCGTTTCGCTGGAAACGGCTTTCGGTTGTAATAATATATCTATGACCAAGTACTTGACGGGGTCTCCGATCGTTTGTCTTCTATCGGGACAACAAACAAGGGCCTGCAAAAACGGTGCGCGCGTGATGTTTGATATCGCGAGCCGCAGTGGCTGATTCGGTCAGCGTCCGCTGTGCCTGTTTCTTGAGTCGCTCGTTTGCCCAGGTCAACATACGGTACTTTACTTTTTCCTGGGAAAAAATCCATCTTAGCAGCGCGTATTTGGATAAGAACGGCTCGCCATAGGTAGTCCGCACATAACAAAATACGAATTTATCACTCCATTTTTTCTGTAAGCGTTGCGTGACATCAAGCAGCACTTCAGGGCGAAATTTACCTTTGCTCAAGTGCTCTAAATGAAAATCCACAACATAGCAGTTATAGCCTTTAAAAGTTGCATCGAGACATAGATCCGTTGCCCAAAGGTGAAAAAATCCTTTCACCTCTTCTGAAACCTGGATGTTCTTCTTAGGATTGATTACCAGAAAATTCTCATCCAGGCTCTGTACGCGTGCAGGTAATCCTCCCTGCCATTGCGGCGCCTCGTTAGGGTCCGTGATACGCAGCACCAGTTCCCCGCGGTTATTGACCCCCGCATTGCCTGCCACCGCCCAATCCGGGTCTTTGGCATCGAGCTCCTGCATCACTTTGAGCAGTTGATCGAAACCATGGCCCTGATTCAATAGAATATCCTGATGACAATAGATCAAATAAGGTTCGGTCGTTTCCGCCAGGCATTTATCCAGGCCACCTTTGGGTTCATACTGATTCACTTCTGAATTATCCAGCAGGGTATAACGACAGCGTTCCTCGTCGAAGCCTGCTTCGAGAAAAGAAGTTTTCATCTCTTCATACTGCGGAAGATTATTGGTCAGGCAGCAAATGTGAAAATATCGCATGGTTTCCTCCTCTCTCAATCGACCATAAAAAATTCTTTCATGGTAGTGATGACATAATCCAACATTTCTGTTGTAAGGCCCGGATAGACCCCAATCCAAAAGGTGTTGTTCATAATTATGTCGGAGTTTTTCAGATCACCGACGATGCGGAAATCGCGATGTTCGAAATACGGTTGACGCACCAGGTTGCCTGCAAACAGCATGCGTGTGTGGATTTTTTTACTGTCCAGAAATTTCACCAGTTCCTGGCGCTCAATGGGGCAGTCTTCACGTAGCGTGATTGGAAAGCCAAACCAGGAAGGGTCGGAATTTGCGGTGGCCTCTGGTAAAACAAAGAATTCCTCCAGTGCTTTGAGTCCCTCTTTGAGATAGGTAAAGTTGCGTTTGCGCGCTTCTACAAAGTGCTCCGCTTTGTCCAATTGGGCGACACCCACCGATGCTTGCATATCGGTTAACTTGAGGTTGTAGCCCGCATGTGAGTATGTGTATTTATGATCGAAGCCTCTTGGCAGAGATCCGAGTTGCTGATCAAAACGTTTGCCGCAGGTATTGTCGCACCCTGGTGAGCAATAGCAGTCTCGGCCCCAGTCGCGGAAGGACTCGATGAGCTTTTTCAGTTCACTGTTTTGGGTGAATACTGCGCCACCTTCACCCATCATTATGTGGTGGGCGGGGTAGAAGCTACAGGTGCCAATGTCGCCAAAGGTACCCACTTTCTGGCCACGGTAGGTGGAGCCAAACGCATCGCAGCAATCCTCGATCACCCAGAGATTGTGTTTTTTCGCAATCTGCATGACGGTATCCAGATCGAAAGGATTACCGAGGGTGTGGGCGACCATGATGGCTTTGGTTTTATCGCTGATGGCAGCCTCAATGCGTTCCGCTTTAATATTGTAGGTCGGTATATCGACATCGATAAAGACGGGGATCAAACCATATTGGAGCGTTGGATTGACCGTAGTTGGAAATCCGGTTGCGCAGGTAATGACTTCATCGCCTGGCTTGAGCGCACGATCGCCGAGTTTGTGTGAGGTCAGCGCTGCGAATGCCAACAGATTGGCCGATGAACCTGAATTAGTACAAACGGTGTGCTTAACGCCGAGAAAGTCAGAAAACTTGTCCTGAAATTTCTGCGTGTATTCTCCCTCTGCGAGCCAAAATTTCAGCATTACGTCGGCTAGGTTGATCATTTCGGCAGAGTCGTGGACCGATCCAGCCACCTGTACCGGGCTCTCCCCGGGAATGAATTTTTTGGGTGTATGGAATATTTTTGCATAGGATTCAATCAAATGATTGATGCCTTCTTGCAGTTCTTTTGCGGTGTCTTTTACATTTTCAGTCATGGCTATGAGTTCCCAGCGAAAGTTTTACTAATTGCAGTGATGGGCTGATCCTTATAATTGGATTTTACCTAGTACACCGACAAGTCCAAACTGTCTATATCAGCGCAAACCCACGCGTTCAGAACAAGGCATTGTTGCGAAGCCATGGTTGTTCCATGTCGAG
>JANTGD010000233.1 GCA_024763135.1 Thiotrichales bacterium
AACCTAGAAAAATCACTTGAGCGCGAAAAAGACGTGTAAGCAATTGGTGTGAATGGTGAAACAGGAAAACTCGTGGTCACCTTATTGGTGATGAGAGGGTTTTCTGATTTGCCTGGTGCACCAAGAGCTTGCGTGGACTTTTGTGATACAACTGAGGTTTTTAGGGTCATAGCTGCAGCGTGCTGTGCATCACTCAGGCAAGCCATCGTAAGCCGACAATAAGTGGCGAAAATCCCAGAGTATCAATCGCGTAGTCCAGAAATGAAGGCTTTGAAAAATGGATGCGTAGCTGGTTTGCTTCAAGAGGTCCGCGCATCTGCTGGCGGTGTCCGACCTTGTTTGGGAACCAGCATAAATTCAATACGCCGGTTCCGGGCACGGCCCACTTCGGTACGATTGGATGCAATTGGCTCATCTTCCCCATATCCACGGGCAAAGATCCGTTCTGCTGGCACGCCGAGGCTTACTAGGTAGTCTTTCACCGCATCAGCACGCTGCTGGCTCAATAATAAGTTAGCATCCCGCTGACCGCGTGAATCTGTATGCCCTGCCACAACAAGATCCATCTTGAAACAGCTTCTTAGAATCTTAGCAATGCGCGTCAGTATCGGGTAACTGGCGGGCTGTAATGTGGCACCGCCACTTTCAAATTCAATGGTACCCAATTGTGTGGCTGCATCTAACTGCGCTTCACAGCTGGGAGGTGGTGGCGGTGCAGTGATGTCCGCCTTGACCTGATAGCCCATTGTCTGTAATTCATTGAGTTCCGCAAGTAAGCGACGCTTGAGACCTGCGGAGCCTGCATCCCCTTGTATCACTACACGCTGGTCTTTGACCGTTAACCGTCCACTGCGCATTCTGGTTAGACTGTCCAACAATTTGGGAATCGCTCTCTCCCAATCGGCGGGCTGGCCCTCTCGCATTTGCAGATTGATCAGCGCTGACCCCACCTGCATACGAACGGGCTGAAGAATCATGCGCCGGGTTTCCCGGTTGCGCACATAGCCGTGTAGCTCGATCGTCTGGCCATCGTAACGGGCTTCGAATGTGTACGGTTGGACAGGCTCGGCAATCTGCGTGGCGTTATTAATCACGGCATCGGGCCATAACTCTGCCAGCACCTGCTCTGCCAGGTGAGCTGCCTCTTCTGTCGGTGCGGTTCCGGTGAGGCGTACCTGCTTCCCATGCACTGCGACGCTCGCCCAAGGCATGTCTTTGCCCCGTAGCTCTTTCAGCGAGGCTTCCTGAGTATCAGACTCTATCTGGCTTGAACAAAACCGCAAAGTAAACAGAACCAGCAATGCGAATGCCAGCATTGAGATAGTCATTATTGCGAGAGAACTGAGACGAGACCCTGTGCGTTTCATTTCATTCCAGTTGAATTGAATTCGTTTGAAACTGGTAACGACTCAGCTAACCTCTGAAATGTGCCAGCTCTGCATTTAAAAATAGTCATCTACAGATGTAAAATTACATTCTTCGCTTTGATCTGGCGTATTTCAGAGGAAATCTGAGCGGTCACTCCATTTTTTGGCAACTCATTGAGTAGTTACTGAAACTAAACCCTGTGATCGCAATGCTGTGCACGCCTGCTTATAAGTGCAAAACCATCATTCGGTTAATACCTGCGCCCCTCTGGCCCTTCTGAGGGTGTCGCAAAAGTCCGTCCAGGACCTTGCGTCACGCGGAAAGGAAAAAGTGTGATTTTTCCTTTCCTCACAGGTTGTCGAAAAGCAGACGCTTTTGCGACAGCCTCCTTCTGGAAAAGGGCCCAAAGATCACTTCCCCAGAATGGATGCGTGAATTAAGGCCATCTTTCGACAATCAAGTGTTGCATCGCTGCTTGCAGGTTTTTTTAAACCCTCAGCTTACTCGTGAAGGTGAGAGAGTGATTTTGCAAGAACTGACTAAGACAATCCAGAGTAAAACCTTATTTAGCGGGTCTCTATGGCAAGGACCGGGCCATTGCCATAGAGACCCGCCTTGACCTGTAACAGTTGAGGCGCTCTGTTTGAGAGCTCTACTATGGATTGTCTTGGTAGGAAATGACTGATACACCATCAAAAAGTAGCGGCTCCACTTGATGCTTTAAACCAAGCAAAGGACCCAAAACCACTCGTCCGCCAAAACTTACCTATTCTCGGACAGCTTGCTCGCCACATCGCCGGCTTATCTCAAAATTAGGAGCAATGCTCGGAAGAGATTCGCAATCGAACGGGTTTGGCGCTACTATCTGCTGGGTAGACTAAGCATTGAATCCATGAAAAATTCCAGCATTTCCATTACAGCTCTTTGCACGATCGCGCTGCCAGCGGTGCTCTTACTATCAACCGCCGCAGCCCAGGCTGCACCGTATAAATGGACCGACGAACAAGGCCATGTGCACTACAGCCAAATTCCCCCGGTCGGGCGCCCTGCCCAGGCGATCACCACAGACGCTGTCCCCACTCAACCCGCTCCTGCAACCTCCGAAGACGCGCAACCGGATGAGCAGGCATTGGATGAGACAGCTGCCACAACACCTTCGCCAGATGCGCCAAAGGCTGATAAACAGAAAAATGCGCAGCTGCTTGCCGAAAGTTGCACCGCATTACGACACAATCTGCAGTTACTGGAGAATAACACACGCATTCGAGTACGCGATAAAAACTCCGGCAACTTTCGTGTGCTCGATGACACTGAACGGCAAAAAAAAATTCAAACCTACCGAAGTCAGTTGCATAATATGTGCCCCGGGCAGTAAGTTGTGAATCGCAACCTTCTTTGCTCTACATCCATAGGCCTCTCGCAACTCGCGTCAGACCGTCTTCAGGAGATCGTGACATGCCACTGTTGAGTATCGAAGCCAACAAATCTCCCGCTGAAATTGAGAGTTTTCTAAGCGAATGTTCAAACCGTGTTGCCAAGTTACTGGGCAAACCCGAGTCTTATGTCATGGTGCGCTACAACCATAACCCCAATATGCTGTTCGCGGGTTGCGCGACACCCACCGCGTTTCTGCAACTCAAGAGTCTTGGGCTGCCTGAGGAAAAAACCGCCGAACTCTCTAGCGCACTATGCGCCTTGGTCAGCGACTACTTATCCGTCCCTGCCGAGCGCTGCTATATCGAGTTTAGTAGCCCTCCCCGCCATATGTGGGGCTGGAATTCACGCACCTTCTGATAGACAATCACAGCGCACAGGATGTTCAGGCTCCACGTTTGGAGGCTGTCGGTTTTAACTGCCGTCAAGGGCAACAACTCTGACGTATCCGATCCCTGCTCGCTAGACAACCACTCGCGTCGATCAATTGAGTCTATCTGGTTGGTTGGGCCATCAGGGGCGTGTTGCAGGTCTTCCAGGTTAACTCTGACAACTCACCAGACCGTGTCTGGCCATTGTTTTGAAGCGGCTCAGGCAACTCTACAGAATTAGTCAGCGTCACAGGTACGAGCAGCCGCTTGCCCGCACGCGACGACGCAAGTCCACCACGTTATCGATAAAAACACTATGCGCACAACCGAATTTCCTTTATCCACACTCAAAGAAACCCCTGCAGACGCCGAAATCATCAGCCACAAGCTCATGCTGCGAGCTGGACTGATTCGACGTTTAGCCGCGGGCCTCTATACCTGGAAGCCTCTGGGCTTAAAAGTACTTCGCAATGTCGAACGCATTGTTCGCGAAGAAATGGACCGTAGTGGGGCCATCGAGCTACTCATGCCTTCCATCCAGCCTGCGGAACTGTGGCAGGAATCGGGGCGTTGGGAAAAATATGGACCGGAGCTCCTACGTTTCAAAGATCGCCATGAGCGCGAATATTGCTATGGGCCCACGCACGAAGAAGTGATCACCGATTACGCACGCCGCGAAATCAACAGCTATAAACAACTGCCTGTCAACTACTACCAGATCCAAACCAAATTCCGCGACGAGATCCGCCCCCGCTTTGGGGTCATGCGTGCACGGGAATTCCTTATGAAGGATGCCTATTCGTTTCACATGAACGCTGCCTCATTGGCTGAAACCTATGCCGTCATGTACGACACCTACAGTCGCATCTTCAGCCGTTTGGGGTTGCAATTCAGAGCGGTTCAGGCCGATACCGGAGCCATAGGCGGCAATGCCTCGCATGAATTTCACGTCTTGGCAGACTCAGGAGAAGACGCGATTGCGTTTTGCCCCGAAAGTGACTACGCAGCCAATGTAGAGCTGGCGCCCACGCAGCCGGTTGCGCCACCTGCTGCGCCGCAGAACGATATGCAAAAGGTGCCCACCCCTGGCCAGGAAAGCATTGAACAGGTCAGCGCATTTCTTGGTGTCCCGCCTGAGCGTTGCGTGAAAACACTGATCGTACACGGCAACGAAGCTCATCCGGTTGTAGCGCTGCTGCTCCGCGGTGACCATGAACTCAATGAAATCAAAGCAGAAAAGTTGCCCGAGGTCGCGTCGCCACTACAAATGGCAACGGCGCAAGAAATTGAGGCTGCAGTCGGTTGCAGCACTGGATCATTGGGTCCGGTTGGCCTCGAAATCCCAATCTACGCCGACTATGCCGTATTGGGCTTGAGTGACTTTGTCTGTGGTGCCAATGAAGCGGGCTTCCATCTGACCGGCGTCAACTTCGAGCGTGATTTGCCTACCCCCTCCGGTGCCGATCTACGCAATATCGAAGCAGGTGATCCGAGCCCCGATGGACAGGGCCATATCGAGATTGTCCGCGGTGTCGAAGTGGGGCATATCTTCCAACTTGGAACACGCTACAGCGAAGCGATGGGCGTGAAAGTACTCGATGAATATGGCAAGGCTGTTACGCTCGAAATGGGTTGTTATGGCATTGGGGTCTCGCGGATCGTCGCAGCTGCAATTGAACAACATCACGACGCCGCCGGTATTATCTGGCCCGAAAGCATTGCGCCTTTCGAAATTGCGCTAGCCCCCATTAATCTGCATAAATCCCAGCGCCTGCGTGCAGCGGTCGACGAACTCTATACACAGCTCGAAGGCGCCGGGTTCAAGGTGCTACTGGACGATCGCAAGGTCCGTCCCGGCGTGATGTTTGCCGATCTGGAGCTGATCGGCATCCCCCATCGGATTGTCTTTAGCGAGCGCGGTCTGGATGCTGGACAAGTCGAATACAAATCACGACGCGATGCCTCCGAGGCCGCGGATGTCAAACTCGATGAAGTGGTTAACTTCCTGAAGCAGAAAATAGCTTAAGGTACTGTTCCAATTGCGCTTTAGTGACAGGCCCTACATGGGCTTTCATCGACTTTTGATCGGCCGAAATAATATACGTCGTCGGCAAGCCAATCATCAATCCGAATGCCGATCGGGAGCGTGGACGTGTTTGAATCACAGGATAATCGATCATCTGCTCATCAATAAACGCGCGCAGTTTTGTCTCGTTGACCTCCTCGAAATTAACCCCCAGCACCATCGCATCTTTGCCCTTGTGTGCTTCATAGAACATTGATAGTTCGGGAATTTCCTCCCGACAAGGTGGACACCAGGTCGCCCAATAATTGATGACCAACATCTTGCCTTTATAGTCGGCAAGATGATGCACCTTTCCCTCCAGGTCCGTCCCGGAAAAATCGGGTACATCCGCATGAGCCAGCGGGATAAGAAACAGCCATCCCCCCAATAAAAGCGTAATGATCAGTTTAGTCATTATGAATCCCTCAGACGAGACACCAAGCGCATAGCGTGATGTGCCATCAAATGTCTTAAAAGTTACGGCCATTGAAGAAGCCTGGCGGCGGGGACCGCTTGCATCGAACCTTCTTGAAAGCCAATCCAATGGGTTAATCGGATAAGGCGCATCGCCCCGTTTTTTAAGGAAACTCTGATTAATTCTGGCGCGCGCAGATTGTGGTGAAAAATGGTCCAGTTCAAGACGCGGATCGCAGGTAATAGCTGGCTATTGCGAAGATCCGCAACGCAGAAGTGAGCGATTTTGCGCCGCAAGATGCCGTGTTACGTATTGATCAGAGC
>JANTGD010000234.1 GCA_024763135.1 Thiotrichales bacterium
CCAGCACGGCGTTATTGCTGCTCGACATGGAACAACCATGGCTTCGCAACAATGCCTTGTTCTGTACGCGTGGGTTTGCGCTGATATAGACAGTTTGAACTTGGCGGTGTACTAGCAAGGTTGTTGAAAAACTCTCAGCTGGCACGATCCAGCGATAATTGTGGCTCAAAATGCTCATTTACTGCGTGTAAACTGCGCTTTTTCTCCAGATTTTGCCCTGTCTGCATCACTGGCGTCGTTGCACACATTGGAAAGGGAACGACCATTCCCTGCAGTGTGACTTGCTTTCAGTTACGGTGTGCAAAGCGATATGTCACTGAACTCAGAAAAATCACTTGATCGCGAAAAAGACGTATAAGCAATTGGTGTGCATGGTGAAACAGGAAAACTCGTGGTTACCTTATTGGTGATGAGAGATTTTCCTGTTTCGCCATGCACGTCAAGGGCTTGCGTGGACTTTCGTGATCCAAGTGATTTTTCTAGGCTGAATCAGTCAGGCAACATCGCCCTGACGACTGCTGTCCATGCCACTGCTAGATTGTCCAGTCGATATCCGCCCCCTCCCAACCCCAGGAGCCGACCCTGACTAAACTCAGCTGCTAACTCACAGAGTCGCGTGGTGATCTGCGCATGTGCATCGGCAGTCAGCGATAAATGTGTAATGGGGTCGCCGGCGAGACTATCTGCACCGGCTTGCAGAAGAATAAACTCGGGTCGAAAGTCGCGCAGCAGCGCTTCACCGGTCTGCCAGGCTACAAGAACTTCTCGATCGCCTGCCCCCATCGGCAGAGGGAGATTTAACTTGGTACCGGTGCCTTCCCCCGTGCCCACCTCATCGCGCGCCCCGGTACCGGGGTAAAGAAAGCGTCCATCCTCATGGAGATCAACAATGGCCAGATTCGGATCAGATGCGTAGCTGTAGTAGACCCCATCGCCGTGATGAGCGTCGATATCCACATAGGCAATCCGCTCGATCTGATAGCATTGACGCAGGGTTTCAATCGCAACACCAATGTCATTGAACACACAAAACCCCTGCGCGGCATCACGCCGCGCATGATGCAGACCGGCGATCGGGACAAACGCATGCTGGTAACGGTTATCGCAAAGATCGTGCACCGCGTTCAAGACAGTACCTACCACCCTTGCGGCTGCCTCATAGATACCACGCCTTGCGGGTGTATCACCCGCGTCCAGGTAACCTTCGCCTAGTTTTGAACGCTCGCGCACATCAACCACATATTCGGGTGTATGGAAGCGCTCCAATTCCTCCAACGTGGCACTACGCGTGTGCTCAAGCACTACCCGCTGGCGCAACCCCGTCTTTTCTAACGCCTGCATAAACGCCGCATAGCGGTGCGGCCCAAACGGGTGAGACTCACCAAAATGATAGTCCGCCAGAGCAGCTTCTGCATAGACAGCCGTAAGCAAATGTGACATGCGTTGTTTCCCGTGGAGTCGTGTTTGTCGGGTAGCCACGAAGCAGCACAGTCGACTTTTCCCTGGTATCTGTATGCTTCATCCGGTAATCAAATACTGTGCACGAATGTCTCGATCTCGGCCAGAATCTCAATAGGGTGAATCGTGACTGTTGGTAAGGGCAGATACGGTAGCCCGGAGAACCCTCAGAAACGAAATGCCAGACCGGCTAAAAACTCAAATTGCGCCATTGACCCATTCTGCTGTTCATAACACCCCCACGCATCGCAGTAAACCTCTGAGGTCGACTCGATACTGGTCGAATACAAGCGACCCTCGATTCGCAAAGCTAATGTATCCAATAAATCCTGTTTCAGTCCCAATGCCAGGCTGAAGGCAAATCTTGAATCGTTAGCGAAACCGGGAGCGCTCGCATCGAATTGCGCAACGCCCAGCCCACCGGCGAGATACGGACGAGTCTGCCCCGGCAGGAACTCCCAATTCAAACCCAGCTGATAATAAGTCACATTCAGATCGGTAAGCGACTCTCCCGACACCAGAAACCCGGCCCCCGATTCCAATTGCGTCTGTTGCTGGCTCAGCCATAGCTCGAGATACAATTGGGGGGTCAATACCACATCCACACTCAGCGCCAGGCTTTGGCTGTCGGCAATCTCCATATCGACCTTTTGCTCTGCCTGTGGTGCATCTAGATCCTTGAGACTACCTCCAAAACGAGTACCCACGAATCCGCCGATCTCCACGCTATCGGCCAAAACCTCTGAGGGGCTGAACCACACAAGGCTGGTCGCAAGCAGGCCGCTAACTAACCAAACCACTCCCGATAGACGTGGCGGATGGCTTGATAACTGAGGTGTTTTGCTCGCCTCGCAGCCCCCTGGATATGCCCTATGAAGACGGGCCTCAGCAGCACGGGGGGTGTATTTTTTCGTGTTCACTGCGACCTCTGCCAACTGTTTGCCTGGATAACGCCTGCAAACGAACTTTTATTAAGGTTGCTGCAACGCATACCCGCTCGCCTGTAACAGCATGTAATCGGTCGGCTCCCCAAGGGCATGATTATCTGCATAAAAAACAAATTCGTACCCCTTGGGCTGCCCCAGTTGACTGCGCGGTATGGCCATCTCTAGAAAGTCATTACGTACTGCGTGCTCGACTGCACCGACGAATTCCCAGGACCAATCATGCCCCGTACCCGTGTAGTGATACAAGCGATCTCCCTGGAGCAGATACTGGTAGGGTTTAGCCCCTGTCACCGCAGTGAGCTGATAACCCGGTGCCTGATAGTCGGTTAAAATATAGATCTGCCAGTCTGGCAAGTGCTGAGTATCCATCGGGGTATTGTTTCGAAAGGCCAGATAAGCATTGTCATAGCCTTCACCGAACCACGCTAAACGCCAATCGGCCGCTTGGGTCTGCGTGCTGTCAGCGTCATCGAGTACCTGATTGGGTGCCGCATGGATATCGGGGTGTAGCGACAACCAATCCTGCATCGACCCGTCGACGACAATTTGCTGAACAGGGGCTGCTTGGTGGTCCTGTATTGCGTATGTCACCGCTGCATGCGTGGAATCATCAGGCAGATAATCGGTTGGACCCTGTGTGCTTCCATTGTCGGCCACGACAATGCAGCGTAGATGGTCATTGCCCTTCGTCAGTCCCAACCGATTCAAGCCAATGCGTAGCTCTGCAGCATGGTCTTGCTGCTGACGATCGATGCCATCGATAAGCGTCCAGTGCCAATCCGAGCCCGATCCCGTGTAAGCATACAAGCGCTCACCCTGTAAAAGATATTCTGCACCGATCGCGCCAAAATGATAGCCAGTGGCCACTTCGAAATCGGTATCAAAATACATCATCTGATTCCAACTGAGTGTTTTATCGGGGAGTGGCGTCCAGGCTTCGAGATACACATAGAGGTTTTGCTCGGTATTGGTAAAACGAATGTGTTTGATATCGGTTGATGCAGTAGTGGCTACATCCTGTGGATCACTCATCGCAATGGGTATCTGTACCCAGTCATCAAACAACCCATCCAAATTGATCTGTTGCGTAGCGATCGGGCTCTGTAAAAAATAATCAAGTGGGCTGGTACCAGAGTCAGGATAAAAATCGTTGACCCCCGTTCCGAGGGACAGATTATTGCCCAGCAGCACCAGTTGGACTTTTTGAGTTTGGGCAGTAAGCCCGGTTAAACTTGCGGGTATCTCCATTTCCAAAAAACGGTCTTTGATACCGTAGGGGAGTTCGCCGAGGTATTGCCAGGACCAATCGGCGCCTGCACCGGTATAGCGATGCAGGCGAACGCCTTCCAAGAGATACTCCGCGCCAATACCATTCACCAGATAGCCGCTTGCTGGATTGGCATCGATATCCAAATAGCTGTTCCACGCCCATAAGTTTTCCGTCTCGATGGGCCTGTCATTTTTAAACGCAAAAAACAGATCTTGTCCGCGGTGCGCCATCCAGGCTTTTTCCAGCTCCACAGTGGCCCCATCGCCCGCATCTATGGCATCGGCGGAAAAACCGGTCAGGCTAAGCCAGTCGTTAGGACTCCCATCAAGCTGAATCGATGCATTGGGATTGAACGGGGCGGGTGCCTGCGGTGCGCGTGAAATCTGGACAGCATGTTCTTCCCCGTTAGCAAATAGGCTCCCAACTATTGCCGCATCGTCATTGAGACCATAGTAATACCAGTAGCCATTACTGCCGCTCGTCATCAGATCAGTCAATTCGTAGGTTGCATTGCCCTGTGTCCAACGGGTTTGTCCCAAAATCTCACCGTGAGCATTGACACGCTGGGGATAGATAGACGTGCCCAGATCGTGAATTCCATCATGCAACGTAAACATAAAACCATGCTCAACGCCGGAAGCCAGTGGCGCATGCCCTACAACTTCTCCAAGTGCATTGATCGCGGTAGGCACAGCATCACCCCCGCCCAATCCGGGAATAGTCACCACACCCTGAGAGGGGTCATACAGAAATCCCCCGCAACAATCGCGGCTACCAATCATCTGATGCATTGAATTCATGCCCGTAAAGGAAAGATAGAAGTCTGGATCCAGCCCTGTCAGCGAATGAATGTTCTGCAGTCCATTTTGCCGGCTATAGAGATAGTAATAGTATTTGTAGTGACGGATATAGAGGCCCAACGAAACATACTCGCCTTTATGAAATGCAACGAGTGCTTCTCCGGCATCATTGAGCATGATGGCCTGACTACCTTGCGTACCAGGGATCTCGGGAATTTGCTGCAGGCCTGCTGCAGACGAATAGAGAAAGAGGCGCCACTGGCCAGTGGCATCCATGGACTCCCCAAGCACGTCACCCTGACTGTTCAGGTCGATCACCCGCGACTCTTCTCCCCCGAGCGTGCCAAGTGGGAGCACCCCCTGACTGGGATCATAGCGGACCGCCTCAGCTAGAAAATTGACCCAGCGGGTTGCCGCGATTTGACCCATTTGATTGGTCGCCAGCGCGCGACTCTCCTCGCCACCGAGCGCGGCATTGAGATCCTCCACGTTAAACAAGGGGCTCGCTGCAACATCCCGCAAATCCCCCCAACTGATAACGCTCAGCATCAACATCCAGATGATTGAATAACGCATGCTCTTGACTACTCCCGAATTTTCGGCACTGCTATTCATGGCTGCCCGATTGCGGCATAGGAGGGGTTACAGCATTGTTTCGCCTGGCTAGGTAATGCTGCGAGGTTCCGGAGAACCAGCCGCCGCCTGATGCGCGAACCCCCGCAAATGAATAGGTGCTCTTATGGTTATTATTGAAATTACTGTGCGCCGACTCGACTCGTCACCTCTGTCCAACCTTATCTACTCGCTGAGTAGTGGCACCGAGAATAGATCGCCTGCTTGGGTAACCGTCGACACGACGAGCTGTTGCAAATAAGGGACAAGCGTAGCCGATAGCCGGCAAATCACTAGGGTAACGATTCACGCTTGGACGTAATCCTGATGAAGCGCGGTGTGCAGAGTGACGTGCCGGAAGAGCACATCCCCAGAAAGCGCACCTCAACTCACTTTGATACGCACCACTTTCATTGTTTCAAACGCCAGACCGGCGACTGTTTCGGTATGAGGATAATAAGTAAGATTGACCCGCCGTCCTACCAGACTCTTGTAAGGCTTTTGTCTCTTGTATTTGAATGGCACCTCGCAACCTTCGATCATCACAGTATTGAGTATCCAATCTCCCGTGGCGCGCTGAACGTGCGAAACAACCTTTTTGTTTTCGGAGTGGATGAGGTTTTGGTGCTTCTTGAGAAGTTTTTGGGGATCGTTTTGCATGAGGACCCGAAAATGAGCGACCGACCGGCCCTGACCGATTAATTGCGCAGTGTCGCTTTGAGACGCTTGGGAGACTTGAAATAGGCAAACACATCATGGATGTTCTGACAGACAATATCCGCTGCCAGGACGGCTTCGACACTCGCGCCCTCGGTCTGAATGAGCGCAACCCCCAATCCGGCCCGTTGCAACATCAAGCGGTCGTTTCTGCCATTGCCAACCGCTA
>JANTGD010000235.1 GCA_024763135.1 Thiotrichales bacterium
GTGGTCACCTTATTGGTGATGAGAGGTTTTTCTGGTTTGCCAGGTGCGCCAAGGGCTTGCGTGGACTTTCGTGATCCAACTGCGGAATCTAGGATTATGTTTCACTTCCAGATTGTTCCATGCGAACGCTCAAATACGGCATTTTTAGCCTCGAAATAATCGGCTGCCAGTCTCCCGCACAGCAGCAGAACCCATATTGTAGAAGAACTGACAAACTGCTTTGGTCGTGCATGTCAGAACTGCCACATTCTGTCCTTGATCGATGTGAATATATCGAAAATTCAGTGACCTAGAAAAAAATTTGAACTAGGCACGCGTCTTGCATCTGTAGGCTTGTGTTTAATCTAATGCCCCGGCGGGGGGCAATGCAGAGGAGCAATAGTGATGGAATTGACCGTGATCGGCCAAGATTCGGAAAACGCTGCAGGCGGGGGATGCAGCTCTTCAGGTTGTGGTGGTAGCAGTGATCAGCTGGACCACCTCCCTGAGCATATTCGTGAGAAAGTCCACAATCACCCTTGTTATTCTGAAGAAGCGCATCATCATTATGCGCGCATGCATGTGGCCGTGGCACCCGCATGTAATATCCAATGTCACTACTGCAATCGTAAATACGATTGTGCCAATGAGTCTCGGCCTGGCGTGGTGTCTGAGTTGTTGACGCCGGACCAAGCGGTCAAGAAAGTGATGGCAGTCGCTGCCAATATTCCTCAAATGACGGTATTGGGGATTGCGGGTCCGGGCGATCCGTTGGCTAACCCTGAGCGCACCTTCGATACATTTCGGCAGCTCACGGACAAAGCACCGGATATTAAGTTGTGTGTCTCTACCAATGGGCTGGCATTGCCTGATCAGGTTGATGAGTTGTGCCAGCACAATATCGATCACGTGACGATCACCATTAACTGTGTAGATCCTGAGATCGGTGCAAAAATTTACCCTTGGATTTATTGGAACAATCGTCGAATCAAGGGTCGTAAGGGCGCGAAAATCCTTATTGAACAGCAGCAAAAGGGTTTGGAAATGCTCACCGAACGGGGAATACTGGTTAAGGTCAATTCCGTCATGATTCCTGGTGTGAACGATCAGCACTTGGAAGAAGTCTCGAAAATCGTTAAGGCCAAAGGAGCGTTTTTGCATAATGTCATGCCACTCATTGCCGAGGCGGAGCATGGGACCTTTTATGGTGTCATGGGACAGCGCGGTCCGACGCATGACGAGCTCCAGGCACTGCAGGATAAGTGTGCAGGAGATATGAATATGATGCGTCACTGCCGTCAGTGTCGTGCGGATGCTGTGGGTATGTTGGGTGAAGACAGAGGCGACGAATTCACCATGGATAAAGTAGAAACCATGGAGATCGACTACCAGGAAGCCATGCAGAGACGCGCGGATTACCATTCAACGATTGAGGCGAATCGCGAGGCTCAGAAAAAACAGACAGGAGAAGTATTTGTATCCTTATCCTCTCTGAAATCCAGCATGAAAAAAGAAACACGGCCAGTACTGATGGCGGTTGCTACTACGGGCGGAGGCGTAATAAATCAGCACTTTGGGCATGCAAACGAGTTTTTGATCTACGAAGCGTCGATGACAGATGTACGCTTTATCGGGCATCGTAAGGTCGATCTGTATTGTACTGGCGGTGATACTTGTGGGGATGCCGAGACGACGCTAGAAAAAATTATTCGCACCTTAGAGGGTTGCGAAGCGGTACTGTGTTCAAAGATTGGCTATGAGCCCTGGGAAATGCTCGAGGAAGCAGGCATAGAACCTATCGGTGATCATGCGATGGAACCCATTGAAGATGCCGTGGCTGCCGTGTATGCCGAAATGGCGAAAGATGGCAGGCTGGAACATAAGCCTGACAACATTGCTGCAAAGGCTGGCGCCTAAGGGGATCAAAGTTATGGCATTTAAAATTATTGAATCCTGCGTGAATTGCTGGGCATGCGAACCCGTATGCCCCAGCGATGCGATCTATGAAGCGAAGCCGCATTTTCTTATCAATGCGCGAAAGTGCACTGAATGTGAAGGTGACTATGCGGATGCGCAATGCGCGAGCATTTGCCCAATTGAAGGTGCTATTTTGAACTCGCTCGGTGAGCCTGCGAACCCGCCAGGCTCTTTGACAGGTATTCCGCCAGAGCGGATGCAGGCTGTGATGGCGGAAATCCAGGCACGCTAACAGATAATGAGAGGGCAGGTGATGTTAACTTGGTTAGTCAATCCCCGACTGGACGCGTTGACTCAGTCTTTGGAGCAGTCCGAGCAAAAAAAATCGCGCGCTGGTATTAGCGTGTTTTCAGGGAAGCCTCATTTTAGGCCGGCCAAACCTGCCTGGTTTCGACTACCCGATCGCATGTGGCAACGCAATTCGGCGTTTCTCACATGCTATCGAGAACTTTCCAGGCATGAATAACGTCGAGGATTAGGTTATGAGTGATTCAACAGCCCTCGAGGCAGTTTCATGGAGGTGACTTTTTTTGAGAAGCCAGGCTGTGTTGGTAATGCGCGACAAAAGAAACTCCTGAAAAAGGCCGGTCATCATTTACGTGTAAAAGATCTGCTGACCGAACCCTGGGAAGATGACGCTTTACGAGCGTATTTTGGCACGATGCAGGTGAAAGATTGGTTTAATAGCAGTGCCCCGCAGGTTAAATCCGGTGCGCTGGATATTGCCGGTATGGATGAGCAAAACGCACTGGCACTGATGATCGAAAACCCAATCCTGATTCGTCGTCCCTTAATGGCCGTTGAAGGCGTAAAGCAGTCTGGGTTCGTATCTGGCCCGGTATTTGAACTGCTGGGCGTCCAGCTTACTCAAGAAGGAGACCTCGAAACCTGTCCCATGAAAGAAGCAACTCAAGTTTGTGGAGAAAAGCAGTGAAAAACGACGTGGATGTTTCCAGCCATACAAATGCGGTTGAATTCGATGACGGCGTGTACTGGATCGGGGCTCTAGATCCTTCTTTACGAACGTTTGATATTATTCTTACAACTGCCAATGGGACAACCTATAACTCTTTTCTAATACGAGGCTCTGAAGGTGTCGCAATTGTTGATACGGTTAAAGAAAACTTCAGCGATGAGTTTTTCGCCCGCTTAGAGTCAGTTGCTGACTACAGCGAAATAAAGGTGATAATCTTGAATCACCTTGAACCGGATCATACAGGGGCATTGCCTGAGTTGATGCGTCGCGCACCCCAGGCAAAATTGTACATTTCTCAGCGGGCTACTTCGATGCTAAAGGCGTTGCTCAAACCGGCAGGTGGCCAGTTTGAGTACACCACGGTGAAGACTGATGATTCCGTAAGCCTGGGCGATCGCACGTTACGTTTTTTGCACACACCGTTTTTACATTGGCCAGATACCCAGTGCACTTATTTAGAGGAGCTTGGTGTATTGTTTTCAGGCGATATATTTGGCTGTCATTATTGCGATAAACGTCTCTACAATGATCGTGTCGGGGATTTTCGATTTTCCTTCGACTATTACTACGCGCATATTATGCGCCCTTTTAAGAAACATGTGATGGACGCGCTCAAATTGATCGAGCCGCTTACGTTGAAAAAAATCGCACCAACACATGGCCCTATTTTGCGAGAAAGACCTCGTCGTTACGTGACGCACTATCGGGAGCTGTCTACCTCGAGTCTCTCTGGAGAAGTTGGCGTTACAGATAAATCACTGATTGTCTTCTACATGAGTTCGTATGGTAATACCGCAAAAATGGCTGAAGAAATCAGTGAAGGCGCCAGCATAGTGGATGGTGTAAGGGTTTCGCTATACGATCTCGAAGGGGGTGAAACGGATCCATTCGTCGATCTCATTGAAGAGGCCGATGCTCTATTGTTTGGCTCGCCTACGATCAATGGAGATGCAGTAAAACCCGTTTGGGACTTATTGTCATCATTGGCCGTGGTGAACTTGAAGACCAAAATAGGGGGTGCATTTGGATCCTATGGCTGGAGTGGTGAAGCGGTACGAATGATCGAGGATCGTATGCGTGGTTTAAAAATGAAGATACCACATGAAGGAATCCGAGTGAAATTGATCCCCACCGATGAGGAATTGGAACAGTGTAGAGACTTTGGACGATCGATCGCTGAGTCACTGGTCGGTAAGCCGCAGAAGAAAGCCGTGATTGATTTTGCTGATTTAGCGTGACTTGCCAAGTCAGTACAAACGGCCGATACCGTCTATGCGAACGATGACTATATTAAACCCTAAACAAAAGGTAGATACTGATGGCGAAAGCAAGCATCACATTTGAGGATATTGAGCAAACTGTAAGCGTGCCGGCCGGAACTCGAGTGATTGAGGTTTCCGAAAAGGTTGGCGCGGGAATAATCTATGGGTGTCGCGAAGGCGATTGTGGAACTTGCATGATGGAGGTCACTGAAGGTTGGAACAATTTGACTGAGCCATCCGTGTTAGAAGAAAAAGTGCTGAAGGAAAACATGGCCGGACGTCATTATCGCTTGGCCTGTCAGGCGCAGATTCTTGGTGACTGCAAGGTGAAGCCGGCATAAACCGTTAACAGAGAAAATCCAGACAGGGGTCCCTTGTATTGGCAGTGATCTCCCACGTCGGGGGGTCGTGCGGCAGGGCGCTCCTGGTGTTGAATGAATTTAAGAGGATAACATCATGCCTTTGATAACATTTTCTAATCCCGAGTACAAAGATAAGACCGTCTACGCTGTGGCGGGCAGCTTTACTGAAACTGTATTGAAGATCGCGCAGGAGAATAAAATTCCGATCAATTTTAGCTGTGGGGATGGTGAGTGTGGGACATGTGCCGTACGCGTAAAGTATATAGGTGACAAAAGTCCTATGGGCTATCATCTCGAGGAAAAGGAAAAGCTGGTTTTACGTGAGATCGGTAAAATAAGCAAAAAGCAGATGGAAGACATGATTGTTAATGATCTTCCCAGCGAATGGCGACTGGCTTGCCAGTTTATCCCTAGAGACGAAGATATCGTTATCGAATACGAGGCGTTGTAAAAGCATGTCAGTGCCGGCCGATACCCTCACGTCGCTGGAGGCTGTCCATGCCGGCCTTATGGCTGCGCGCCGCGGCGATCCGCTAGAAGAGACCCTGGCGCGTATGCTTGCTTCATGGATGCTCGGGAAAGGTGCATTGCCCGATCGTTTAGGGTTACTCGAAAGCGATTTCGAAGCGATGATGTACAAACACTTCCCTTCCTATGACACCACGTTATTTAACGCCAGCAATGGTGATATGGCGGCTGAACGAGTCGATGAGCTAGCAGATCTGCATCGATTGCTTGATCGGCATCGAACTGGGTTAAGCATTTCCGAAAAATGGATGGTCGATATTGTAACAGCCGGATGCATGGGCAGCGACCACCTCTGGCAGGATCTTGGCCTTTGGTGTCGCGATGATTTGTCGCGGCTGATGCTGGAAAATTTCAAACCACTTGCGCAACGCAATGTGAAAAACATGAAGTGGAAAAAATTCTTGTATAAACAGCTATGTGAAACAGAAGGGATTTATACTTGTCGGTCGCCCAGCTGTGAGGTATGTGCCGACTATCAGCAATGTTTTGGACCAGAGGAATAACGCCGCTGCGTTTTCATTGATATTTTTGTAACGCAGTGCCGTATGCGTATCAATCGTTGCTTCAGTTTAAATCGTCTTTCGTTGGGTACGGTGAGTGACGATGTAATGGAGTATAGCTTCAGTGTGATGTAAAACAAGCGTTTATTTTGGGCACGTCGCCACGTGTTTTTCGGGGATCTGGGGGCGGCTCCGAAGATTGGGGGTTTCTTTGCGCATCTTCGGGTATTCGGGGGCTCCTTTGCCCAACCTACGCGCCTTAACAGACTATTGAAAAACGCTCAGGTGAGTGCGAGACAGGGCAAAATCTGGAGAAAAAGCCAGTTTACACGCAGTAAATGAGCATTTTGAGCCACAATTAACGCTGGATCGTGCCAACTGAGGTT
>JANTGD010000236.1 GCA_024763135.1 Thiotrichales bacterium
ATAAAACGATGCCATCGCCGTATGGACTATTACGGAGGAGTTCGAGCAGATAGTCCTGAGTGCGGCGGGATTCGGTGAAAATCAGCGCCTTGCGGGGCGCACCGAGTTTGTCCAGCTCTTTAAAGGCGCGATCCAGTGCTGTGAGCAGAGCCTCTCCCTTGGCATTTTCACGACAGTCCTTGGCCAGTTTTTCGTATTCACGCAGCTCGTTGATTTCTTTTTGAAGAGAATGTTTGTCACCTTCACTGCGAAGATTATTTTTGAGTTCGTCTTCGAGCTCTTCGGCCTGTTCGCCCAGCGCTTCATAGTCTTGGTCCAGTGTTTCCAGCAATGTTTCAGCCGCGTTAGCATTTTTAAGTACGAGCTCGAGCCGGTTGGCCATGGTACCAAGTGCACCACCGATCGCGTGGGTCGAGGATGCTAATAGCTTCCATAAGACAAGTGAAATCAGTTGCCGTTGGCCGCTGGGCAGGGCTTGTAACTCGGGGCGACGCAGATAGTCAGCGACCAGCGAGCGCAGCCTTTGTTCGTCATCCGAGGGCGTAAATTGTTCGACCAACGGAATACGCTTTGTGTAGGAGATTGTGTGGGCAACTTGTTTACGCAAAGTGCGCTTGCATAGTGGTGCGATTCGCTTTTTAAGCTCATCAAAGACCGCATCGTCATTGATGCGGGAGTATTGACGGCGGAAGCTATCGAGATCCCCAAAAACGCGGTCATCAATAATACTGACAAGTCCATACAACTCGAGTAGCGAATTCTGCAGCGGTGTCGCTGTAAGCAGGACTTTGGAACGTACGGCTGAGAGGCCGTCTCTTAGCGCATTGGCTATGACATTGCTCTTTTTGTAGACATTGCGTAGCCGGTGAGCCTCGTCGTAGACCACAAGATCCCATGGGACCATTTGCACATCTTCAATCTTCGACTTGGCGAATTGGTAGGAGCAGATAACGGGGCTGTCAGTATCGAGGGGATTAGCCTGACCCTGCTTTTTAAGCTGGTTGTAGCTTTTCGTCTCAAGAAGTAGCGATTCCAGCGCAAACTTGTCCAACAGCTCTTGATGCCATTGTTTTCGCAAGTTGGCTGGGGTGATGATGAGGATGCGACGCTTTCGCTCGGCCCAAAACTGAGAGAGCACGAGGCCAGCTTCGATGATTTTACCAAGGCCAACTTCATCGGCAAGGATTACACCACGAGAGAGTGGGTTTCGGCAGGCAAACAGCGCCGCTTCAACCTGATGTGGATTTAGATCAACTTGCGCATCAACAAGCGTTCCACCAAGCGACTCGACCGAATCACTAGCGGCATGACGAGTAAGCTCCCAGGCGAAGTATTGGGATTGGTACTGAGTCCAAAACGTGCTCATTAAGGGGTCAGGAGAGGCTTGGGATTACGAGGGTTAGGGCTGTAGAGCCGAAAAACCTGGAAGGTTTGCGCCTTTTTTTGACGGTTAGAAAGTCCCTTTGCTTCCATGCTACCCCCACTTGCTCATTACTTATTGTCGTATCTTACAAGATCGAGTTAAGTAGATCACGCTAGCGGATTTTTGTGTGTTCTCTGTCACGATCCCTCGCGCACGGGGATATGGCGTAAAATCTGACATTCATTTTCACCACCACCACGCTTTTTGTATCCCTCCGCGCATTTCCGTTTGACTTGGTTTTGGTTGTTGTCGATTTTGTTTTTGGGCCTGCCCTGGGCTTGTCAAGTGGTGCCGGTAAAGGATTGGCTGGATCGGGAGCGGTCTTGCGTGGTGAGGTCAGTTCACGACGGCGATACGATTCGCGCTGAGTGCGGCGGCGAGTCGGTGAAGGTTCGGCTGTATTGCATTGATACGCCGGAGCTGGCGCAGCGCCCTTGGGGGCAGGAGTCCCGGGATGCTTTACGACAAACCGCACCACCGCACCACCGCACCACGAGGAGCGTCGTTTACGCTGAGGCAGTTTGACACCGACCGATATGGCCGGATTGTGGGTGAGCTGATCCGTGATGGCTTGAACCTGAACGTGGAACCGGTGAGGACCGGACAGGCTGCGGTCTATCCCAAATACTGCCCGCAGACTCGCTCAGACTATTACGAAGCTGAGCGCGAAGCCCGGCGCGACGAGCTGGGTATCTGGTCGAAGCCGGGGGAGCAGCAACAGCCCTGGGCCTATCGACAAAGCCGCCGTTAGATTCCTGTGACAGGGACCGATTATCGCCATTTCAATTCCGCTTATCGGCAACATGGATTTGTACTTGCCGGTTTACATGAAGACACACTCTTTCCAGCCCACGGCTCACAAGGGCTATAGATACTGTGTTCAGACCTCCTAACAGAAATGTTCAGCGCTGCTAACTTTCTGATTCATTGACCAAAATAACAAATATGCGACAGTCTTCCCCTCGCACTATGTATGGAAAAACGCAAAAGGAAACAACAAGATGAACAACTATTCTCTTTGCATGGATGAACGTATGGACAGGAATCCAGACCATGAGCGATGGGGTCACATCAATCAGGTCAATATCTCGGTGAAACGGCTGCTTTGTCATGCCGATGAGCTGGAGAAGCAGCAGCGACTGGTGGATGCCACCATCATTCGTGAGCACGCTTATCTGATTGACGAAGGACTGGGGGCGTTATTGGAAGAACCCACCGAATGAGCCTACGGCAGCGTGACCGCTACGGTCACGCTGCCTGCCTGCTGCCGCCGCAACCAGCGCGCCCTCCGCTGCCCCGTGCCAAACTGACAACCCGCTCAGCTCGTACCTCGCTCAGCTACGCGCACTGTTCCCAACCCCGGCGACAGATGCCCTCGCCAACCGCCCTGGAAGCGGCCGGCTAAAGCTCGCCGCGTGCACCGCCAGCGATCTTTCCGCTATACTCGATCCCAACACCTGTCCCCAAGAGGCTCCCATGTCGACCGCCAAACAGAGAATGACTGAACTCATCCAGTCTCAACCGGACGATGCTTCCTACGAGGAGATTCTTAAAGAACTGGCTTTCGAGCGCATGGTCAACCGTGGCCTGGACGATTCCCGCCAGGGACGCACGGTATCGAATGATCAGGTCGAACAGCAGCTCCGCTCATGGCGGAAATAAGATGGACCCAGGAAGCGCTGCGCTGGCTTGAGGATATCCACCAATACATAGCCGAGGACAATCCGACCGCTGCCGATAATGTTGTTTCAGGGATCTACCAAAAGGCGCAACTGCTCAGCGACCATCCTGAGATCGGCTACTTCTACCGCAGCGAACCCGAAGGCAATATCCGCATTCTGCTCTACGGACACTACCGCATCGCTTACCTCACCCACGGAAAAACTTCTGTAGACATCCTTGGTGTATTTCATGGTGCGATGGAACTGACGCGCTACCTGCCCTGAACACGCTGAAACCATCCGTGAGAAACCACCCTCATTCCCAGTTGATAGCATAAGCACTCACATCGATCAAACCCCTCGATGTGGCTTTTCTGCTAACCCCCGTGGCCACCCCCACGGCCGCAACCTTGACCCGCCTCCTCCAGGGCGGGTTTTTTTATTCTTTGAGCTCCTCGCCTATCCTTTCGAGGCGCGGTCGAAACACATTCACAAAGCGATTGAGCGTTTCAGCAAAAAATCCCTTAATAAGCACCTTATTCCTCTCAGCAAACAAATCTTCCATGTTTTTTCGCACGATGATTTTGTATTTCCCTTGCTCCTCAGACCACTCTGGCGTCATACCCAGGTCAGCCTCTATAGATGGGCGTTCAGATTTGAGTTTTTCAAAAATGTAACCAGCCAAATCTCCCTTTTTCATTGTGAGAAAGACACCAATTTGATTGTCTTTTTTTGAAAAATAGAGCGTGACCCAAACCTGATTACGATCCGGAGGCATCGGAAAGAAAATATTCCCGAATCTCCGGCCTTCGGGCTTTCTACTTGGCATCGGCTGCGAAGCATCATCAAGCTTAAGTTGCGAAATAAAGTCCGGCCAGAACTGTGAGTAGTAGACCTCATGAGGTTTCAGTTCGACATCGCCCGTTTCGGTCAACTCATCAACCTCTTCGTCAAAGAGCAAACTATTTTCTTTAAGCACAACCACCGAACGCTGAATAATAACGGTTTTCGCGAGCACTCTTGGCTGTACAAGCAAGCTGTTATCGCGGAACTGATAGATGGCGAGCTCAACCAATCCAAAGGTAAATTCCAACGTCCCCGCACCGGACAGAAAATCAGTAATCGCTGCTGTTCCCTCACGGATGCCATCTCCGACGATCAGGAGCAAAAAACGACCAGCAGCCAAATTACGTGTGACCTCATCGACGAAGTCAGACTCACTGATATCGTGATTGCGTTGGTGGACGAGCTGGTACAGTGCATTACCTTTTTCCTGTGTACACCTTGAGACCTCCCGCTGCAGATCCTCATAATCCCATCGCCGGAGCTCCTTCGCATAATCAAGAACCTGGGCAACAACTTTCCGGCGCGCTTCGGGATTACGCCAGAGCTTTGCTTCGAGTATCACCAAGCGCCCCTCTGGCGTCACATAAAGAGCATCCAACGGACCTGCTGGAGTCTTAATTTCTTTACAGACTGGTATCAGGCCTTTGTAACTTCTGTCAATTTGATCAACTGGCAATGAGCTCGGATGTTGAAAGACCAGATCGCGAACAAAAAATTCATTGTAAGCACCTTCCCCAAGCGGTATCCGCTTGAGCGTCGACTCCTGTCCTGCAGAAGTGATGTGAATGGGATTGGAATATGGGGCTTTTGACATCCGAAGTTTTCCTTAACGATTCGCTTAGAACTCTTCAAATCATACCCGCGCCCCCAAGATAAATCATTGGCCCACCCGCCAGCTCATCGCTCGCGGGCCGGGCTTTCAGTTCGCTAACACCATCCCTGGCGCGCTCACCGTTATCAGTCCCTGATACGCGCCATCCGGTTTCAATCCCTTGTGCAGGCTATCCCTGCTGGGTGCATTCCGCATCCCTGCGCAATACCGCTCGCCCGGCAGAAGCCCGGCTCCCTCTGCGCTGTCCCTGCTGTGTCGTGGGCCGGCTTCCTATGCCCGCCCGTGCATCCATGCTTTGGGTTCAATGGCATCCCTGCCATTGGTTTGTTTTACGCGCCTCCGCAGGTGGTCGGCAGCAGGGCATTGGTTTTTGTTTTGCATCTGCTGTCAATACGGCTCCAGCTTCCTGCTTCCGCTTGGCGGCTTCGGCTTCCTGCCTGCGCTCGGCATTGCCATCAGCCACAAAACAAAAATGCCCTTTGTCGCTGCCGCCCCCCTGCTCCGGGGTGCGAGGTTGGACTCCCTGCCCGTCCTGGCTGGCCGCTCCTGGCGGCCCTTCCGCTGCTCCTGCAGCGGCTGGGGGTGGGGTGTGTTTCTTTTTGCTTGTGGGGGTTAGTTATGGCGGGTTTTGTTTCGGTGTCTTCAGCTCGTGGGTTGCTCGGGCGGGCGCGGGTGGCTGGGTGTGGGCTCAACGGGCTTTGCCAGGTGGTTCGGGCTGATCGCCAGCGCCGGCTTGTTTGTTCGTGCCGTTTGTTTCCGGTTCTGCGGCTGCTCTGTTTGCGCGCGCTGCTGCTCAGGCTGGCTGGCGGCCTTCGGGGCTAATGGCCCGGGTGCCTGGTCTGACTCTGCGGTGCCGCTCAAAGAAGAAGGAGAGTGACGAAAGTACTTGAAAAGAATGGTGGCTATGCCCTGATTCGAACAGGGGACCCCATCATTATGAGTGATGTGCTCTAACCAGCTGAGCTACATAGCCATCTTTGGGAAGGGCGCAGATTTTGGTGATTGCGCGCCTAAATGTCAAGTTGAAAACCTCCTGTTTTAGCGAGGCTGGTTTGGGCTGAATCTTCTGATGAAGATGGCCCCGCTGACACGCTCCGGTGTCAAACGTTGAAGCGGAAGTGGACGACATCACCTTCGTGCATGATGTAGTCCTTGCCTTCGAGTCGCCATTTGCCCGCATCTTTGGCGCCGGCTTCACCTTTACAGGC
>JANTGD010000237.1 GCA_024763135.1 Thiotrichales bacterium
AAACTCGTGGTCACCTTATTGGTGATGAGAGGTTTTTCTGATTTGCCAGGTGCACCAAGAGCTTGCGTGGACTTTTGTGATCCAACTGAGGTTTTTAAGGTTAAGGAAGCTCTGATGAATTCTGGCGCGAGCAGCTTCCTGCATTGCGCAGCAACACACGCAACTTCCGACACCCTGCGCCCCGAGATCGAGCAGCGGTTGGTTAAAAGAGGCGTAGAATGTGTGACAGGTACGCAGAATCGCCTGGTTAAACGAGAATCAACTGCCCATCTTGAATCTCGTAGATTCGATCCATGCGTTCGGCCAGGCTGCGATCGTGAGTGACAATAATGAAGGCTGTTTTGGATTCCTCGCTGAGCTGCAGCATGAGCGCGTAAATCTGTTCAGCGGTTTTCTGATCCAAATTGCCGGTGGGTTCATCGGCCAACACGACAAAGGGCTGGTTGGCCAGAGCACGCGCAATGGCGGTGCGCTGACGTTCGCCCCCAGACATTTCGCCTGGCTTATGCTCCAGTCGTGCACCCAATCCTACACGTTCGAGCAAATGTGCTGCTTTCTCTTGCGCGTCTTCGATCGATTGGCCTGCGAGCAGCAATGGCATAGCGACATTTTCAAGTGCGGTAAACTCGGGCAAGAGATGATGGAACTGGTAGACAAATCCCAGGCACTCATTCCGCAAACGCCCGCGCGCGGCATCCGAGAGCTTGGATATCTCCTTACCGCAGATTGTGACCGAACCTGCCGTGGGCAGATCAAGTCCCCCCAGCAAATGCAGTAGAGTACTTTTACCACTGCCGGAAGCACCCACTACAGCAACCCGCTCTCCAGGATAGATCTGGATATCGGCCCCTTGTAGCACCGACACAGACAACTTGCCCTCTGTGAAACTGCGCTTGAGCCCTTGGCCCATGAGTACGGGTGCGACGGTATCATTCATAGCGGAGCGCCTCCGCGGGTTGAGTTCTGGCAGCTTGCCAGGCCGGATAGAGCGTCATTAAAACCGATGCGAAAAATGCGACCAGGCTGATCACGATGACATCGGATATCTCAAGATCCGATGGTAGCTCGCTGATGTAGTAGACATCTGGTGATAGAAACTGCGTGTGGAACAAGCGTTCCAGGGCCGGCACGATCGTATCCACATTGATGGCCAATGTCACGCCGCCAATCACACCTAGTAGTGTGCCGATGAGACCTATCAAAGTCCCCTGCACAACAAACACGCCCATCACCTGCAATGGTGTCATGCCCAAGGTACGTAAAATCGCGATATCCGAACGCTTATCGTTCACCAGCATGACGAGTGTCGAGACAATATTGAACGCCGCAACCGCAACGATTAGCAGGAGAATAAAGAACATGACACGTTTTTCAGTCTCGACCGCGCGAAAAAAGTTTTCGTGTTGTACCGTCCAGTCCGTAACGAAATAATTAGGGCTGAGTTCCTGGTTTAGCTCGCTTGCGATCTGCTTCGACAGAAACATATCGTCCAGTTTAAGGCGAATGCCTGACACCTTCTCACCGAGTTTCATCAGCTTGGCGGCATCGTCAAGGTGGATGAACGCGGTTGCCCGATCGTACTCATACATGCCGACGGAGAACACACCGACAACTGTAAACCTGCGAAATCTTGGCATGAAACCCGCCGGTGTTACATTTCCCTGCGGCGTGATCACAGTGACCTTGTCCCCCATTCCTACGCCCAGCAGCATGGCCAGCTCACGCCCCAGAACAATGCCAAAGTCACCGCCGACAAGGGCATCCATGCTGCCGGATACCATATGTTCATGCACATCGGAGACTTGTTTTTCCTCTGCGGGTTCCACGCCACGTAAAATGGCGCCACTGACCTTATCGGTATAATTCAGCATGGCCTCGAATTCGATCTGCGGGGCGCTGCCGACCACATGGGGGTGTTCGTTGATGATTTTTTGTAGTGACCGCCAATCACTGATCCCCTCTCCCAGACTGACCACCTGCGCATGCGCGGCCATGCCCAGAATGCGGTCACGCAGCTCTTTTTGAAACCCATTCATCACCGACAAAACCGTAATCAAGGCGGTTACGCCTAACGCGATACCAAGGATCGAGATCAATGAGATGAATGAAATGAAATGCGTGCGGCGTTTGGCGCGGGTATAGCGCAGGCCCACATACAGGGGAATCGGTTTAAACATGGGTGCATTAGAGCACAAAGGTCTGCGCTAGAGAACAGTTTTTAAGATTTGTTCACAGCCTTATGTTTTATATAGACTTTTCCATGGATTAAAATGACAACCCAGAATCTCTGATCTTGCGACAAGCGGGTGGCGACTGGCACATCACACGAGCTTTCCGGGATGTGCACTCCCACATTGCGGCGCACACCAGGAGTTAGACTGCTTAACAGCGCCGCACGCGCTTTTTCTGCTAGCATAGCCTTACGCGTTTAAGCCTGAGAATATTGAAGTGAAGAGTAAACTTTTGCTGGTTTTAGGCCTGTTGCTGGTACTCACGCCAGTGTCCGTTACCTGGGCGCAAGTCATTAAGATCGATGGAAACCCACCGGTCGTGGCGCAAAGAGGCGATCTGCCCAAACGTGGAATGTCGCAAAAGCAGGTCCGCAGCAAGTATGGAGAACCCGTCCAACGCAAAGCACCTGTTGGAAAGCCGCCGATTTCGTCTTGGCAATACCCAGATTTCACGGTCTACTTCGAAGGTCCCTGGGTCCTACATACGGTTGTAACAGCCCAGTAAATAGGGTGCAGCGGCACAGCGCCGGCAGCTACCCTGTGAGCCTGTGTCACTGTTGACCATCGTTTCAGCCATGTGACCGATTGCCTGTCGATTCCGCCAGACAGACTCAGCCAATCCGGCTATCGTTCAGCAAACACAGGCTATACTGGCAAATCCCCTCTGATTCAATCTCTCTGGGTACTCAAACCGTGAAAGACGCTTGGCTCGAATTTGACCGCGAGCATATCTGGCACCCTTATTCGCCTTCGGTTGCTCCTCTGCCACCGCTACCGGTGGCGCGAGCGCTGGGCGTGCATATTACCTTGACCGATGGTCGAGATTTGCTCGATGGCATGTCCTCCTGGTGGTCGGCCATCCACGGTTACAATCATCCCGAACTCAACCACGCTCTCAAACAACAGCTCGAGCGTATGGCGCATGTCATGTTCGGTGGCCTCACCCATCAACCGGCAGTCGAGCTGGCGCAAACCCTATTGCAGCTGGCGCCCAAGAATCTGGCGCATGTATTTTTTGCAGATTCCGGCTCTGTTGCGGTCGAGGTCGCGATGAAAATGGCCATCCAATGCTGGGCCGGGCGGGGTTATCCCGAAAAGCACCGCTTTCTTACTGTGCGGCATGGTTATCATGGTGATACTTTTGGCGCAATGTCCGTTTGTGACCCGATCAATGGTATGCACCACCTTTTCCAAAAGGTTCTGGTACCGCAATTGTTTGCCATGGCGCCACCGCTGGTGAACGATGCCGATCAATCCACCGCCCTCGAAGATTTTGCCCGCTTACTGCACCAACACCATGCCAGTATTGCAGCTGTCATTATCGAGCCGCTGGTGCAGGGCGCGGGCGGGATGCGCATCTACTCAGCCGACTATCTCGCCGCAGTCGCCAAACTTTGTAAGACCTATGAAGTGCTGTTGATTCTGGATGAAATTGCCACGGGTTTTGGACGCACAGGGACCTTGTTTGCGGTTGAGCAGGCTCAGGTTGAACCCGATATTATGTGCGTCGGCAAAGCACTGACTGGAGGATATCTCTCCTTGGCCGCAACGCTCGCAAGTCATGCGGTGGCAGAAAGCATTGATCGCAGCGAGTCTGGAGCGTTGATGCACGGACCGACATATATGGCCAATCCACTCGCCTGCGCGGTGGCCAACGCAAGTATCGATGTGCTCTGCAAATCTCCCTGGCAACAGCAGATCCGGGACATGGAGCTACAACTAGAGCGCGAGCTCGCACCATGCAAGTGCTTACCCATTGTTGCCGATGTCAGGGTAAAAGGCGCCATTGGTGTCGTGGAACTGGCGGGAGAACAATTGCCCGAAGGCTTGCAGCAAGCCCTCGTGGCCGAAGGGATATGGCTGAGACCTTTTCGCAATCTCGTCTATATGATGCCCCCCTATTTAATATTGCCGGAGGAATTGTCAGTCATTACAGGCGCGGTTTGCCGGGTATTGCAACAATACTCTGAGAAATTCTGAGTATTCAAGGCCACGACAAAAGCGTCAAATCCGGAGTGTTTTGACACGATGCAACCTGCGTTATGCTGAATCCAGCCTTCAAGTTTTCCGGGTTTTTCGTCATTTTAAGCTGGACGAGGTACTAGTGGGCGATTTTGCGCCGCAAGATGCTGTGTTACGAATTGATCAGAGCTTCCTTCAAATTAATCTCAAAATGGTATTAAGATTGCCGTCCTTATGTACCAGGACAGCCTTTTTTGGATCTATCCAGGGTTGACCAGTGGTTGCCCACCCATTTCTCTCGCTTCTGTACCATACTTTGAACGTAACTACTCAGCTCACCACGGAAGTGGATCATCTCTGCCTTAAAAATGAGCATTTACAATCGTAAGCTCATAGTTTTCGCCTTGATCTGAACCATTACCATTACAGCTGAAAGGTGAGCGATTGTTCTGTTTTGTTTGGTGTGCTAAGCGCTTGCGTGGACTCCCGTGTTCCAACTATCAAGCCATTTTCACTTGCGGCAAGCTCATATGCGCAGCCCCGCACCGACCGAGCACGAAAATATTACTGGGATCTGCGAAATGCAGCCCTCATGAATGTTCCGCGACAGGAGAGATGTCCCTATGTCGAACAACTATCATCAGGCATGTACCCTAGCCGGCATTCTAGCGCTCAGCCTCGGGTTGGTACTGTCCAGTGTTCAAGCTGGCGACCCAGTGAATATCAAGGAAGGGTTATTTTCCGTCACGGTTAAACATCATGGGCGTGAAGTCGCCATACAACGTGAGCAAGATAACTTTGCGGTGGTCAATCCGGATTTTGCAAAAACCTCGCGGCCTTGCCCTCCTTTTTGTATACAACCCATGCAGCTGGCCCCAGGTGTAGAAACCATCGCCGAACTTGAAATGCTCGACTACTTAGTACAGGCCAGTCAGCCTGCAGCCAGAGTATTGGTGATCGATTCGCGCACATCGAACTGGGTTCGCAAAGGCACCATTCCCGGTTCCAAAAACATTCCATGGATTCGCCTGAATCCAAAAAAAGGCGCAACCACTGAAAGCATCATTGAACTCCTACAAACAGAATTTGCTGCAAAACTGGCAGCGGGAGAAGATGCTTTCAGTGTCGATGAAGCCATTGTGGCAGGCGATCCGTCGCGTGTATTCGACTACAGTCACGCCAAAACGCTGGTATTATTTTGCAATGGCATGTGGTGCGGACAATCGCCACAAAACATCAAATATCTTCTTAAGTTTGGATACCCTGCAGAAAAAATAAAATGGTATCGCGGCGGTATGCAAAACTGGTCCAACCTGGGACTTACCACGATTCGCGATTGATGAACACTATCTTGATTTTATTTTAACAGTCCATAGGGTTCATTCTCTGAAGTAGCGCTATGCAATTGAATAATTGTAAGAGCAACCGCGCAAATGATTTTCCAACACATGCCGCAGATCGAATGCCCATCACGTCTCGCAGAAACGCAGGCAAAGTAATCATGGTGCAAAATTGCCATTGCCATTGAATGAAGTCCCTTTAGGAGACGAAGCTTTTTCAACCACGACCCCAGACAGATGGTTTTATTTCCAACAGCGAAATCGTTTGGTTTTCCTTAAACCTAAAAACCTCATTTGGGCGCAAAAAAGACGCGTAAGATATTGGTGTGCATGGTGAATCGGAAAAACTCGTGGTCACCTTATTGGTGATGAGAG
>JANTGD010000238.1 GCA_024763135.1 Thiotrichales bacterium
CTTGCCAAGGACGCGGCCATTGCCTGCGCACTGCGCCTTGATGCGCAGCATCACAAAAGCGCTGAGTCCGTCATTTTAAACTGGACGAGGTACTAGCCCTTCCCGCTTTTAACCTGACGCGCATAGTTTTGCAGCAGATGGACGTAATTGGCGCGTTCGTACACCTTAGGATCGGGCACATCTTTCTGACTCAGCAGCCCTTTGATCTCCTCCAAACTGGCATAATCATGTGCCTCCAGCCATTGTTGGATGCCCTTGAGCACCTCCGTCACAGCGTCCGGACCACGTCGCAGCAATGCGGAACACAAATGCGTCACATCAGCCCCAGCCAACACTGCTTTTAAAGCATCTTCTGAGGTATGCACGCCTCCGGTAACCGCCAGAGATACATTGACCCTACCGTAGAGCATTGCGATCCAATGGCTGCGTAGCAGCAGTTCCTTGGAGCTCGACAACGCCAGAGTGGGTACCACCGATAGATTACGTAAATCAATATCTGGCTGAAAAAACCGATTGAACAAGGCCACTCCATTCGCCCCAGCCTGTTCCAAGCGTCGCACGAAATGCGGTAAGGCGCTGAATTGAGAGAACAATTTAACCGTGAGCGGCATGCTGATCTGGTGACGCATTTCGGTCACAATGTCGATATACAATTGCTCAATAACGTCACTGGATTGATCGGGAGAGGCCGCGACATAGTAAATATTCAATTCTAGTGCGTCGGCGCCAGACTCCTGCAGCATACTGCCGTACTCCACCCAGCCCCCCGGCGTCACGCCGTTGAGGCTCGCGATGATCGGAATGTCCAATGCCTGCTTGAGCGCGAATACCTGCCCGAGATAGTCATCGGCCAGGGTACTAAAATCATGCACATCTCCGGGGTAGCCAACCATTTCCGCATAGCCGGTTTCGTGGTGGTGCAAATAGTCACTGATCGATGCTTCTGAGCGCTCGACATCTTCCTCAAACAACGAATACATCACCAGCGCTGATGCCCCGGCATCCTCCAGACGTTTGGCAGTATCCAGGCTGCGCGACAACGGTGAGGCAGAAGGCACAACGGGATTGGCAAGTTTTAAACCAAGGTATTCTGTACTGAGATCGACCATATCGCTGTTCCTCACAGTCTGTCCTCCCCGCACTCGCGGCGGTTGGCATCGCAACCTTGCACCGCGTTACGGACACCTAAATCCGGTAGAAGGCGCTTTTTGTCACAGAAAGAGATTTTTCAGCATAGAGAGGTCAATCTGTCTGCTTCTTGACCCAAATCAAGAAGCAGAAAAGCAGTCGGCCCCAGGCCCAGTCCCTCCCCCAAAAAAAAAAGCAGGTCGACTGACCTGCTTTTTTTTGGGTAATGGTTAGGGATTACCGTTTAAAGCGGCGACGCAGCCCCAAAGCGGACAACGCAAGTAGCGCAAAACCAGTGGAGCCGCCACCACCACCGCCACCACTGCTAGGGGCAGGGTTGCTCGGTTGCGTGGGTTGCGTAGGTTGAGTAGGTTGCGTCGGCTGTGAGGAGCCACTGTCGCTTACGGTCACCGTCACCTTGGCAACGCTCT
The DNA here is from genome assembly GCA_024763135.1 of Thiotrichales bacterium. Lineage (GTDB taxonomy): Bacteria > Pseudomonadota > Gammaproteobacteria > UWMA-0217 > UWMA-0217 > JANTGD01. The sequence goes on from JANTGD010000238.1 coordinate 1,560, forward strand.
GGTCACCATCCGCATCGGTCAGCGTGTAACCAAATACTGAATCGCCGATAAATCCTGCAGCTGGGGTAAAGGTGATCTTGTTATCGGCCACAGTTGCGGTACCTTCCGCCGTCTTCGGAGCTTGGCCGTTTCCAATGCTGACCGTATTCGTGCCATCACCCTCGGTATCATTGCTCAGCACAGTAATATCTACCGGCTGCCCAGTGGTCGTGGTCGCCGAATCGTCTTTAGCAACAGGCTCTGTATTGGTGGTCGAACCGCCGCATTCATATAGACCAATGCCCGTTACGACAAACTGATTCCAGCTACCGTCCGTTAGATTGGTGTTGCGAATTTCCAGGGTAGTCGATGTGCCTGCGGGCGTGACTTGCCCATGAATCAGGTGCCAATCGTCCCCCACCGTTTCCATGGCGAGCTGCTTTTCGGCGCCTGTCACCGGATTACCATCAGCGACGAACTGCACCGTGGGCAAGAAGGTAGTCTGCCCGATCCACATCGGATTGCTCACATAACCCACAAAATTGTACGTCTTGCCCGGGGTCACATTATCAATCGTTTGTATCCAGGCCGCGCCATCGCCTGGCAAAGCCCCTGCCGATGCGAGCATATTGTTTGCCGAAGCTATATTGTTGCTGGTATCACCCGGAAACGGATATTGCAGGTAGATACTGCCATTACCTCGCAGCATAATTCCTTGATGGATGACGATCCCGCCATCTCTGAAGACACCAGCGGGCGGCTCCCCCGTAAAGGGGGCATCACTTGTAAATGAACCGGCAATCAAAGAGCCGGCGGGTACATCTGGATCTCCCGTAGTGAAGCCATGCAATGTAGTGAAGCTTCCATTTTTTACCAGGTTCTTGGTGCCCATGGGATCATTATTTGGACAGGTGAGCGTTTCGGTCACCACCTCATTGGGAATAAACAAGGACGGGATGGGTTGGGATTGTTTGTCCGCGACCCCATCGGGCGTGCCGGGTGTAAGAACTTCATCGAGCCCGGCAGTAAACTCGCCCACAGGCCCTTTCTTGCCATTTGCAAACGTCACGGTTAAGTCATAGGCAAACCATGCAAACTGGCCATCGGCGAGGGTGCCGGTGCCAATCGTCAACGGTCCGGAACTCCCACCAGCCCCTGCCGTACCCGCCCGATACTCCGAAGTGGGATTACTATTTGCATCAGTCTCATTGCCGGTTGTTATTACGCGCACATTTGAGACCGAATACGTAATATCAGGGTCGGTAAATGCGCTATCCAGATCCGCAATCACCGCATACTGATATTCCTCCGGGTTTGCGGGCCTGGGGTCAGGAATTGCATCCGGGTCTTTCACCTGTATACGAATATCGAAGGTGTACTGGGTATCGGATACCTTGGTGACATTTTCGACGAGATGGTTGGTGATCGATAAATCCGCCGCCTGAACTGCGGCGACAGACGAGAACAGGCCTGCGGCCAGCATGCCTGCGGCCAGGGGATGCCGACGCAAAGGCGTTACGACTGGGTGTTGTGGTGTCGAGATAGACGTTGGATCTGGAATCATTAAGCTACCTGTTTTACATAGTGGAATGGAACTCTGACAGCCGATGGTGGTCGAAGATATCAGCATGGATTCCAATCGATGGACCACAACCGTAGGTCAGTGTTTAACGACATCAAAGTGCGAGAATTTTGGCCGCTGATTTTAGCGCAAAAGCCGCGTAAAAAATGTGATCGACCGCGCTCCCCCCAAGGCCAGCAACAACCACGCACACCGGTTTTTCGACCACCCATCCTGCTTTTGCGCAGCATTGTCGTTGAGGCACTCACCAGCGAGTGGTTAAAGATGTCGTCACCACTCAGGGATCCAATAGTTCCCTGACAATTCCCGGTCCCCGATAGATAAAACCAGTATAGACCTGCACCAGCTCGGCGCCCGCCGCGCGTTTGGCTAGGAAATCCTCGCGGGTGAATACCCCACCGGCCGCGATCAGCGCGACCTCGGGCCTGAGCGCCGAACGGAACGCCCGAGTCACCGCAGTCGCCTGCGAGAACAGCGGTCGGCCACTCAGACCACCCGCCTCATCACTTTGGCGGATACCTGCCACGCCGTCACGTGCCAGCGTTGTGTTGGTCGCGATCACTGCGTCAATTTCCAGACGATTGAAGACTTCGGCCATCATCTCGATGTTTTCCTGCGCCAGATCAGGCGCCACCTTGACCGCCAGCGGCACAGTACGCGCGTGGGTCTCCTGTAGCGCCTGCTGAGCGGTTTTCAAGGGTCCGAGCAACCCCTCAAGCGCTTGTACCTGCTGTAAATCTCTCAAACCGGGGGTGTTCGGGGAAGAAATATTCACGGTCACATAATCGGCGACGGGGAAGACCTTGCGCAAGCCGATCAAGTAGTCATCAAGCGCCCGCTCTACCGGTGTGGAAAAATTCTTGCCGACGTTGATTCCCAGTACGCCGGCATAGCGTCTTTGTTGCACTCGCTCTACGAGATAGTCTACCCCCTTGTTATTAAACCCCATGCGATTGATAAGGGCTTGCGCCTCGGGCAGGCGAAACAGTCTGGGTCGTGAGTTGCCAGCTTGTGGCCGGGGGGTCACCGTACCGATCTCGATAAAGCCGAAGCCCAGACCCCCTAAGGCATTGACGTGATCACCATTTTTATCCAGCCCTGCAGCCAACCCCAAGCGATTTGGAAAGCGTAGCCCCATGACCTCGATCGGGCCCTCGCCTGTGACAATGGGCTCCATTCTAAACGGTGACCAATCGAGTGCACCGAGCGCCACAGTATGTGCTACCTCCGGCGGCAGGAGAAACAACAGCTTGCGCAACAGCGGGTAAAAAGGTGGATTCATTGATTCAGGTTTTGAAGACGCAGCGGTGTTGTCTTGGTTGCGCGGATAGCTCAGCCAATTCAGCCAACTACACGTTTGGGACAGTCAGCCTGCAATGACAGTGCTATTTCACCACCCGCAAATGGCTGGATTTCGTGGATTTGTCCGCGCCCCCTTCATCACTGGCCGGCGGCTCTGGCGACGGCTGGTCGTCCGGAGAGAACACCATACCCTTACCATTTTCCCGCGTGTAAATTGCCACTGCACATGAAACTGGAACGTAAACTTCCATCGGTTTTCCACCGAAGCGCCCAGAAAAAGTGATGGCCTCATTGCCCAGAACCAGTCCACGGACGGCGGCAGGGCTGATATTCAGGACAATCTTACCTTCATCCACATATTGAGTGGGCACAACGACATCTTCGTCGTCCGCGAAGACCAGAAGATGTGGCGTCATGCCGTTATCCACAATCCACTCATAAATCGCGCGAATCAGGTAGGGTCGGCTGGAGGTCATCGAAACTTCGGTTTTTTCATCGGCCATGAATCACTCGCTCGCTCAAGGGCGCATTTCTTTTTCGGTCTGGGTAAGGCTCGCGACAAAACTCTCGCGTTTAAACAAACGATCCATGTAATCGAGAACGGGTTGTGCCGTTTTAGGCAACTCGATACCCCAGAATTTAAGTCGCCACAAAATCGGGATAATCGTACAGTCGACCATACTGAACTCGTCGCTGAGAAAATACGGTTTGGCGGCAAAGACTTCGGCGGAGGCGGTAAGCATTTCCTTGAGCGACCTGCGCGCCCGCGCCTGTTTTTTCTCGCCCCCGGTCTGCAAATCATCGATCAACCCGTACCAATCGCGCTCAACGCGATAGAGCGCCAAACGACTGCGTGCCCGGGAGACCGGATCGACCGGCATCAATGGCGGGTGAGGAAAGCGCTCATCGAGATATTCCATAATGATACGCGGCTCATACAGCACCAAATCCCGCTCGACCAGCGTCGGTACTGTATTGTAAGGGTTAAGATCAAGGAGATCTTCGGGTTTATTCTGAGGATCGATATCAATAATATCGACTGCGACATCCTTTTCCGCCAACACGATTCTGGTGCGGTGGCATTGCGCGCAATCCTGCGCAGAGAAAAGCGTCATCACGGAGCGACGATTCGCGGCTAATCCCATTCGTTGTAAACCTCTAATCTCATTGGAGTTCTTTTACACCCGAGCCGCCCCTGACCGCAGCCTGGGCTGGGTTTCGGCAGCTGTTGTAGTGGCAATTGGATGGGGTATTGTAGCAGGGTATGCAAAAAGATGCGGAGACGCGTAGAGCACCGGCCTCACCGAGATTTTGCCCAGGCCTGCAAGCGATCTAGCAGTGATCTTTCCCCAAGGCCAGGTCTGAGCGATTAGCCCGGTGGGAGCGACTAGTACACCGACAAGTCCAAACTGTCTATATCAGCGCAAACCCACGCGTTCAGAACAAGGCATTGTTGCGAAGCCATGGTTGTTCCATGTCGAGC
>JANTGD010000239.1 GCA_024763135.1 Thiotrichales bacterium
AGTCCACGCAAGCTCTTGGTGCACCTGGCAAATCAGAAAAACCTCTCATCACCAATAAGGTGACCACGAGTTTTTCCGATTCACCATGCACACCAATGTCTTACGCGTCTTTTTTGCGCCCAACTGAGGTTTTTAGGTTGAAACATAACTACTCGCTGAGTCGTTGCAGTGAAACAAGAGCACTGTGATCTGTCTGGGATTCTGAGGCGTAGCGCTGTAGAGTGGATTGCACCCTTGTTCCCTGCGCGTGCTTTGATAGAATCGGTTGCGTTATGAATAGATTAGAATGGTTGGTTGCAGGCTCGCTTTCGGCTGTGTATGCAGTGCGGATGTTAGGGCTGTTTATGATTCTTCCGGTGTTTGCGTTGTATGCGCAAAGTCGTCCTGATGCGACCCCGTTTTTAGCGGGGCTGGCGATTGGTATCTATGGTCTGACGCAGGCGGTTTTCCAGATTCCTTTGGGACTGATGTCGGACAGGATAGGGCGTAAACCAGTCATCATTGGCGGGCTTGCGGTCTTTGCACTGGGCAGTATCGTGGCTGCGTTGGCTGATTCCATGCATATGATCATACTTGGACGTTTACTGCAGGGCATGGGCGCGGTGGCTGCGGCAACAATGGCCCTGGCGGCCGATCTCACGCGGGAAGATCATCGGGCGCGGGTCATGGCAGTGATTGGCATGACGATTGGCGTCTCGTTCATGCTGGCCATGGTGCTGGGACCGTTGATCAATCAGTATGCCGGGATTGCCGGTATTTTCTGGCTGACTGCGGGACTGGCCGTCGGTGGCATTGTGCTCGTGGCATTTGCAGTGCCACGGCCTGCGCAAATTGCAGCCCACCGCGATGCGGGCATCGTCAAGGATTACATTGGTAAGGCGGTTGCCAATCCTTCGCTATTGCGTATGGATGCGGGTGTGTTCGTGTTGCACCTGATCATGACGGCGAACTTTCTCGTGATTCCAACGATTCTCAAACGCGAGATTCACTTGGTTCAGGCAGAGCATTGGAAGATCTATCTGCCGGTGTTTGTGCTCTCGTTTGTGGTAGCCATTCCGTTGATTGTCATTGCAGAGAAAAAGCACAAAATACGGAATCTGTTGCTGATCAGCATTGCCATTTTAGCGGTGGCTGAGGCCAGTCTCGCGCTCGGGCATGCGCATGCTATCCCGCTCATTGCGGCTTTTCTCACGTTTTTCATTGGGTTCAATTTTTTAGAAGCGGTGCAGCCGTCACTGGTAGCGAAATACTCTGACGTCAGCACCAAAGGCACTGCCATGGGTTTGTACAGTAGCGCTCAGTTTTTCGGCATTTTTATCGGAGGGGCCGTCGGGGGCCTGGTCAACCAGCAATGGGGCAGCAACGGCGTGTTTTGGTTTAGTGCCGGTATGGCGATGTTATGGCTCATCGTCGCCTGGGGATTGCCGCAGCCGAAGTTTTACACCAGCCAGTTGCTCAAACTGTCCCCCGAGTTTTTGTCGGACAGCAAAAACCTGACCGCTCAGCTTTTGTTGATACCTGGCGTCGAAGAAGTCGCGATTGCCCCTGAAACCGCAGTCGCTTACCTCAAGGTTGATAAAAAACGCCTTGATGAGGATTCACTACGCGCATTTTCAGCCTTTGAGTGACTGTCGCTTCACGCCTGCTATGGGCAGGTCGATGGCGACGAAACCGCCTCAGTCGTAAGGAGGGACGCCGGGCCCCACATGCAGTCAGGGCTGAGTCTCATTCGTTGGACGATAGCCAGGCTATCAGGTCATTGATCCATTGCCGCAGGGCGTTGGAGGCTGCAATCGCTGCGCCTTCTGCGTTGGCTTCGCTGGCGGGTACACGATAGGCGAAACGACGTTCTGAAAGCACGCGCCCTTGAGTTCGGTCGATCCACTGCGCGAGCAATTCCAGCTCAACCACGCTGCTATTGTTTGTGAGAAAGATTTGCTCCAGGCGAAACAAAGTCAACTGTAGAGAACGCGTGGCCAATAGTCCCTGCTCAGGACGAATCACCGTGATCGTCGCGGTGCCCGAGTGCGCAGTCGATGAGTGCGAGATACGCGCTATCGCTACTTGTAACACTTGGTCGATCAAGTCTGCGGGTGGTGCGGCCCATTGGTGAAATGCATACCGATAGAGCGCCGAACCTTGCCGCCGGTAGAGTATAGCCGGGCTTTGCAGCGTGGCTGCCGCAGTGCTGTGTTCAAGCATGAATGTGAGAGGGTGGGTAGACTGCCACTCGGGCAGTTGTTCGGGCGCTCTCAGGGTCAATAGAGTTGGTGACTGACTGGGGCCGGGGAGGGTGGGTAATGGCGAGCAGCCTGGCAACAGGTTGAGTAGGCCAAGCATACTGACCATGATCCAGGCCGTTGTGCGCGGGCGATTCATCATGGGCGTCATTCTCCGGGACCAGGGGGTGGGGGCGTCGTGCCAAAAATGAGGGCATTGGGATTCTCGTTGAGTTTGCGCGTCAACAGCCGGACCTCTCTGGCACCACTGGCGACTTCGGAGGCCAGGCGTCTGACTTCAGCCTCCAGACCCAGCGTCATGGTACTGATATCCTGCTCTGCGTGATCGGTGGCTTGTTCAAGCCGTCGCCCGAGGCGATCTGCAGTTCTAGCTGCTTTTGACAAGTCTTTCCCCAGCTGCTGGTAGCGGTTGATAAGGGCCTGAAACTGAGTTGTCAGCGCCGGGAGTGAGGCACCGGACTGTGCGAGGTTTTGCGCAAAATCTGCGCTATTGTCTAGCAATGAGGTGAGCGTTTGTCGATGATCTCGTAGTGTCTCGGATAAGGCCGCGAGGTTTTGCAGAGTCTGCGAGAAGGCATCGACATTGTCCGGTGCCAACAGTTCTATCAGGCGTGCACCGATCTGATCGAATACTAAGGAAGCGCGTGTCAGGCTGTCTTCCAGGCGATTATAGAGGGAGGGATGTGAGGGAATTTCCGCTGGCTCGCCATTGGGTAAAGGGCTAATCAACGGGCTGCCCTGCGCACCTCCTTCGAGTTCCACGTAGGCAATCCCTGTCAGACCCTGCTGTGCGAGCGTGGCGATGGTGTCTGAGCGTATGGGGGTGTCGGCCACGATAGCCATATCCAGACGCACGCGTGTGGGATTCTCGGGATCGAGATGCATCGCACGCAGTTTGCCCACGTCGACTCCGCGATACTTAATCGGCGAATTGAGATACAAACCGGAGACCGATTCATCGAGATAGGTCACATAGGGACGGTACTGGCTGATGGTGACATCCGAGCCGAGCCACAAGCCAAAGCCTATCGTGGCAATTGTAACCACAATGACAAATATGCCCGTGAGGATATAACTGACCTTGGTTTCCACGTCAGTATAGGGCTATTAAAGGGTAAAGTGAGTGCATGTCTGTCACCATTGTCACCAAGTTAAGTAGCATTGAGGTCGCGGTATGTTACTGAAAGCCAAAAGATCCAAACAGCAATCGATTCAACTTTTACGCAATGCGCGGCCATCAAAACGGCATGTTAGAGGCGATTGAAAATCGACACAGTGGGCCGGTCAATTCCACGTACAGACCCGGATTAACAGCCCGTCCATCACGCCTCTAATCCTTGCTTTGTTCAGTATTCAGGACAGCCCAGCTTCTCGAATGCCTTAACGCGCGCATCATCTGCATCATACAGCCCCCAACGTAATTCCAAAGGCGCGTTTGGGTTGGCGCTGATCTTTCCCTGTGTGAAGCTCCAATAATAGTCTTTGATGTTCAGAATGTAGTGTTTGTCGATTTTGAACGAACACAAGCCCTGGATGAGCGCTTCTTTATCCGCATCGTAGAGTTGATTGACAAAGGCGGAAGCGCCCTCATGCGTGTCTTCCGCGTAGCCAAACAGATACCGTGTGGCTTCATAATAAGGCTGCGCATCGGCGTTAATACTTGCCGGGTCGGTCCGCTCAAGCAGTCTCAGTAGGCGAAAGAATTTGGCATTGATACGCGCATCGCGGGAAGGGGAGGAGAACTTATCGTATTCCGTGGGAGTCATGCAGTAGCGTGGGTTCTGTGCGCGCTTCGAAGCGAGATACTGCAGTGCATTGTGGACGTACGTCGTGCGCGAGTCTTTAAGATCATGGCAGATATCTTCAAAAACGTACTTGAGTTCCGCTCCAGGGGGCAATTGCTGCACCGCAAAACGGTGCTTGAGTAATTCGGTAAAAGTCACTTCATCGATCCTCTTGGCCAATGCGTATTGGGTTTTGAACGCGCCGTTTTTGATCCAGGGGATGTGTTTGAGACTTTTATTAAGATATTGCGGCCAACGGAGCCGCCGGAACCCATCCAAGTAGGATTCATCGTCATAAGGCTTGAGTAGATTCGCGCTTTGTTCTACGAATAATTCGGCCTTGGCGCCGGTGGTGGCATATACGGCCGACACATTCCCAAAGGGATCGACACCAGTGATCAGCAAGGAGTGCCCACCGGGATGCAGATTGATGACACCCGGGCCAAAGCCAAAGGGAGTATTGAGCTGTTCGCGTGCGATGGAGATGGGATAGCTGTCTTTAGCGAGATGTTGTGTGCCGTAGTTGCGCGCAACGTAGCGAATCAGTGCTTTGACTCGCGGTAAACCCTGGCGATGCTGGCGGGCAAATCGCGAGGATGTATTGCTGAGATATTTTTGTTCACAGGTACCGCCAGGGCAGGCAAAGTGGATTTTAAATGGCAGGCGATTTTCATAAGCAAAAATAATATAGGTCGCATAAATAAAGTCCGCGCAATCGATGACGCCCAAACCTGCATAGCGACTGTTTTTATTTTTGAACAGGGAAATTTTCAGGTTGGAGACCCAACGATTGTATTCTCGCTGCCAGTGGGTATTCCAATGTCGCTGATGGACCCAAACCCAATCTTTTTTATCGGCCATGGCGGGTTGTGGTTGAGAGCCGGCGCGATGGTTTGCAGAGGTATTGGCGGTTTCAGGTGCGCCTTTTGCGTCACCGAGCATGAACAGGGTAATGGCAAGCAGCAACCAGCTGAAACTTGGCGTAGAAAACCCCCAACGAGATAATCCGATGCGCCAAATCATGCGCGGCTATCGGGGCTGGACTGCTCGGCTACACGTGAGCGCGAGCGAACCCATTTGACCCGTTCTCCGGAAAAATAGGCCTTAATGGCGGGGTGCGGATTACGCACCAATTCATCAATCGGCGCAATGGCAACGACACGCTGATCAGCAAGAAACGCAACGCGATCTGTCGCGCTCCACAAGGTATCCAGATCATGGGTCACCATAACGACGGTCAAATCCAGCATAGATTTCAGTTGTACGACCAAGCGATCGAAACTGCCTGCAGTAACAGGATCGAGTCCGGCAGTGGGTTCATCAAGGAACAGGATGCTCGGATCGAGTGCGAGTGTTCTGGCCAGGGCGGCGCGCTTGGTCATACCGCCTGACAGCGCGCGTGGATATTTATTGGCATCCTGTATCTCCAGACCTGCCAGCTGGATTTTGAGTAGCGCCAATGATTGTTTCAAGGGGTTAGGAAGGTGGCTGTGCTCGTCCAGAGGGAAGCGTACATTTTCGAGCACCGTCAGGCCGCTAAATAAGGCGCCGTTTTGAAACATAAAACCGAGTCGCAGGCGTAACTCGCGCGCTTGCTCTGAACTCAGGTGTGCTGCATCCTGGTCAAACAGTTCGACTCGCCCTGCAGCGGGGCGGCGTAACAGTGCCATCGTATGCAGGAGCACCGTCTTGCCGCCGCCTGAAACTCCGATGATACCGAGAATTTCACCGCGATAGACGGCGATATCCAGGTCGTGATGGACCACATGTCGGCCGAAACGATTTTCGATGCCCTGCAGTTCGATGAGCGGGGTAGGTGAATTCATAGATCCAAGCGATTGAAAACCACTGAAAACACGGCGTCGACC
>JANTGD010000240.1 GCA_024763135.1 Thiotrichales bacterium
GCAGAACAACCTCAGCCACCCACTCCCCCCACTCCCCCCACTCTCCCGGGCCAAGGCCTGCCCGATGATCAGCAAGTCAGCGATTCTTGCGAAGCATCAACTCCAGCAGAAGCGCTAAGTGACGAGCAATGGATCGAACAGGTCCACGGTCGCTGCTGCGGCGACCTATAGCCCGGGTGCGGGGAGGGACAGGTTTTTCCGTGGTGTATCTCCAACTGAGGTTTTTAGGTTCATGCGACTGATTGTCGCGCCTGCCAATTGAAGGAAGCTCTGAATAATTCATCCATGAATAATCAGAGCACGGAAAAGATAAAATGCGATTTTATCTTTTCCCCCATTTTCTATAGCTAATCAGCCATCGAAAATGGCGATACATCCATGTGCCGCAGAAATTCTAAATTAATCAGAGTTTTCTAAACTGCCCTGTGCTTTCAACGTATACCTGCCAGTGGCATCAGCGGTAGCAAAACTGGCCTCGTCGCCTGCCGGCCCGTCGTGGGCTGTCTTTTGAAGTCATTATGTTCGTTTTCTTTGCGCGCTACTACGCTGATCGAATTGAGGAAGCTCTGATCAATTCCTAACACGGCATCTTGTAGCGCAAAATCGCCCACTTTTGCGTTGCGGATCTGCGAAATAGCCCGCTATTACCAGCGATCCGCGCCTTGAACTGGATGATTTTTCACCACAATCTGCTCGCGCCAGAATTAATCAGAGCTTCCTTGATAGGATGTGGCTGCGGTGCTGCCTGCTCCTTGTGCTCGGACTTCTCGCGAGGATTTTCGATAGGCGGTTTTAGTTTGGTATTTAACAGGTTGTTGAAAAACTCTCAGCTGGCACGATCCAGCGTTAAAATGTGGCTGAAAATGCTCATTTACTGCGAGTAAACTGCGCTTTTTCTCCAGATTTTGCCTTGTCTCGCACTCACCTGAGAGTTTTTCAACGGCCTGTTAAGGAAGGACGTTGATTTATCAATTTATGAGCTGTAATAAATTTGTCATAAAGGAGGTATATCATCCAGCGTCGTGGCAAAGCCTTGGATTTATTAGCTGCCGTTTGACTGCGGGGCAATAAATGCTCGATCAGGATTGAGCGCAGCTAAATTATTTGAGTGCGCGCTGGTTGCCACCTGTGATTAGTTTTTGTCGCGCAACCTATGCAGAGGATTGAACTCATGTTAAAACGCATTACATCCATCGCCGCGATGGCGGTGTTTACCGTAGGGATGTTGACCAGTGCTCACGCCGCCGAGGTCACCGAAATTAATGGCGCTGGTGCTACCTTTCCCTATCCCATCTATGCCAAATGGGCTGCGGCTTATCAAAAGGCTACAGGCGTCAAGCTCAATTACCAGTCCATTGGGTCAGGGGGCGGTATCAAGCAGATCAAGGCAAAAACGGTGGATTTTGGTGCATCCGATGCGCCTATGAAACCTGAGGAGCTGGATAAATACGGCATGATTCAGTGGCCACAAATCATGGGAGGTGTGGTTCCCGTGGTGAATCTGCCCGGTATTGCATCAGGTGAGATCCGCCTGGACGGTGCGACGTTGGCCGATATTTTCTTAGGGAAGATTAAAAAATGGAATGATAAGCGGATCGCGGCCCTTAATCCAATGGTCAAGCTGCCGCATAAGAAAATCACCGTTGTGCATCGCTCCGATGGTTCAGGTACTACCTTTATTTTTACTAATTACCTGGCCAAGATCAGTCCCGCCTGGGCCAAAGACGTTGGTAATGCCAAGGCAGTCTCCTGGCCCACGGGCGTTGGCGGTAAGGGAAACGAAGGTGTTGCCTCATATGTCAAACGCATCAAGGGATCGATCGGTTACGTGGAGTATGCGTATGCGCTGCAAAACAAAATGACCTATACCTTGTTGCAGAATAAGAGCGGCAAGTACGTCGCACCGACTTCCGCTCATTTTCAAGCCGCTGCGGCTGGCGCAGAGTGGGGCGCGGCGAAGCATTATTATCTGATTCTCACTGATCAGCCCGGTGCGACTGCCTGGCCCATCACCGGTGCCAGCTTCATTATTGTATATAAGCAAGCTGAACAGCCCGCACAGACTGCCGCAGTGCTGAAATTCTTCGATTGGGCCTTTCACCACGGTCAAAAAATGGCCGACGAGCTGGACTATGTGCCAATGCCGGAGAAAGTGGTAAAAATGGTGGAAGCCACTTGGAGCAAGGAAATCCACGCTACTGATGGCGCACCAGTCTGGACAGACGCGATGATTCAAAAATAATATTCGCCGTAACGATTGATTCGAATCTTACGGCTAAAAGCAGCCTGTTTGCCAGCCCGGGTCATATCCCGGGCTGGTTTTTATTCACTTTGAGAGTGCTATGAACGCTGAGTCCCCGATTGTCACCGCTGATACCCCAGGCAATTCTCAGAAACGCTCTTTGGGTGATCGTCTTTTTGGTGGCCTGACGTGGTTCTCCGCAGTGGCCGTTTTATTGGTGCTGGGCGCAATTATTCTCATGCTTTTTATGGGTGCCCGCCCGGCCTTTGAGAAGTATGGCTTTTGGGGGTTTATCACCTCTGCTCAGTGGAATCCGGTGACCGAAATGTTCGGTGCGCTGTCACCCATTGTGGGTACCCTGGTCTCCTCACTGATTGCCATCCTCATTGGTGTGCCTGTGAGTTTCGGGATTGCTCTGTTCATCACCGAATTAGCGCCGCCCTGGCTCAAGCGCCCCGTGGGCACTGCCATCGAATTGCTGGCCGCGATACCCAGTATTATATATGGCATGTGGGGACTGTTCGTGTTCGCCCCGTTCTTTGCCGATTATATTCAACCGATCCTTACTGATACATTGGGTGAGCTGCCGCTGATCGGGCCATTGTTTCAGGGGCCGCCATTGGGTATCAGCGTATTTACCGCCGGAATTATTCTTGCGGTTATGATCATCCCATTTATCGCATCGGTGATGCGTGACGTGTTTGAGACAGTGCCCGCCGAACTGCGAGAGTCTGCCTTTGGCGTGGGCAGCACCACCTGGGAAGTGGTCTGGAATGTGGTGCTGCCGCTGACACGCGTGGGGGTTGTGGGCGGTATAATGCTTGGCTTGGGTCGCGCGCTGGGTGAAACCATGGCGGTGACCTTTGTTATTGGCAATGCGCATAAATTGCATTGGGCATTGTTTGAGCCCGGTAATTCCATCGCCTCTACCATTGCCAACGAATTCACCGAGGCGGATGGGGAGGTCTATACCGCTGCCCTGATCGGGCTTGGTCTAATTCTGTTTATTATCACGTTTATTGTACTTGCCCTGGCCAAGCTCATGTTATTGCACATGTCACGCCAGGCGGGACGTCAGACCTGAGAGCTGCCATGAACATTTATACGCGCCGTAAGGTCGTTAATGTCTTTAATCTCGGTGCCTCGGTGTGTACTACACTATTTGGCCTGTTCTTTCTTTTCTGGTTGCTGTGGGTATTGTTTGCGCAGGGCTTCACGCACTTGAACTGGGATCTCTTTACCTTGGATATGCCGGGGCCGGGTGCCGAGGCAGGGGGCTTGCGTAATGCCATTGTGGGCAGTCTCATGCTTACGGCTGTGGGCGTACTCATTGGAGCCCCACTGGGCGTGCTGGCGGGGATCTATCTCGCGGAATTTGGGCGTTACGCCTGGATCTCGCATCCGGTGCGTTTTATCAATGACGTATTGTTGAGTGCGCCTTCGATCGTCATTGGGGTATTCGTGTATGAGGTGATGGTGGTGCCGATGGGAAATTTCTCGGGGTGGTCGGGTGGGGTAGCCCTGGCTATTATTGTGATACCGGTGGTGGTGCGCACCACAGAGGACATGATGCGCCTGGTGCCCGACACGCTGCGTGAGGCTGCTGCCGCGCTGGGCGCCCCTCAGTGGCGCGTCGTGACCAGCGTTGTGCTGCGGGCTGCACTTAGCGGGGTGATGACCGGTATCCTGCTGGCGATTGCGCGGATTGCCGGTGAGACTGCACCGTTGCTGTTTACCGCGCTTAATAATCAGTTCTTTACCCTGAATATGGATAAGCCCATGGCAAATTTGCCCGTGACGATCTTTAACTTCGCCATGGGACCCTATGACAACTGGCACGATCTGGCCTGGGCGGGTTCCCTACTCATTACGCTGACTGTTCTGACATTGAACATTCTTACCCGCATTTTCCTGAGACCCAAACAATGACTGCATCCGAATCGATCAACTCGACCTCTTCAGAGCGGGCTACGCCTGGTATTGGCATCAATGTTACCCAAGCTTTAGCGGGTGAGCACAAGGGATCGACCGGTCAGGTTGCCGGAGTGGAAGACATTACCGATCCCAAGATAGCCATTAAGGGCCTGGATTTTTACTATGGTCGATTCCACGCGCTGCATGACATCAGTCTGCGCATTCCGAAACAACAGGTGACGGCGTTCATTGGTCCTTCCGGCTGTGGCAAGTCCACCTTGCTGCGCACTTTCAATCGTATCTACGACCTGTATCCCGGGCAGCGCGCCACTGGTGAGATTCTATTGGACGGGCGCAATATTTTGGAGCGTGGAGAAGATCTCAATTTATTGCGTGCAAAGGTCGGCATGGTGTTTCAAAAGCCAACGCCTTTTCCTATGAGCATCTATGACAATATTGCCTACGGCGTCCGCTTATATGAGCGGCTCAGTAAGGGGGACATGGATGCGCGTGTGGAATGGGCGCTGCGTAAGTCGGCGCTGTGGGATGAAGTCAAAGACATTCTCAGACAAAGCGGCAAGGCTCTTTCCGGGGGACAGCAGCAGCGCTTGTGCATTGCCAGGGCCGTGGCGGTAAAGCCTGAAGTCCTGCTTTTGGACGAGCCTGCCTCTGCACTGGACCCCATTTCTACTCTGAAGATCGAGGAATTGGTGGCTGAGCTCAAGGATAGCTACACCATTGCCATTGTCACACACAATATGCAGCAGGCGGCACGGGTCTCCGACTATACAGCGTTCATGTATCTGGGCAAGTTGATCGAGTTCAACGCGACCGAAACTTTATTCACAAACCCGGCTTCGAAACAGACCGAAGACTACATCACCGGCCGCTTTGGCTGAGGGAGGTTGAAAAAACAATGAGCGAAAAAATGGTGACCGGTCATACTCTGAAATCCTTTGACGAGGAAATGTTGGATCTGAATCGGCTGGTGAACGAAGCCGCGATCAAAGCTCGTGATCAATTGGCCGAGGCATTGCACGCTTTGGATGAGGAAGCTATCGACCTGGCCCGTCAGGTGATTATGCGCGACAAAGAGATCGATAGCATGGAATTGGATGCGGATAACGCGGTATTTCACATTATCGCGCGTCACCAGCCCGTAGCCAAAGATCTGCGCCAATTGCTTGCGGTGAGTAAAATGATGACGGATCTTGAGCACATTGGCGATGAGGCCCGGGAATTGGCGCGACTGACCCTCACTTTTTACGACGATGATGCCAGCTCACCCAATTACCGCTTACTCAGCGATATCCACAAATTGGGGCGTTTCGTAGATGATATGTTAGCCAAGGCTATGTGCGCCTATGCCGAAGACGAAGTCGACTTGGCTCTGCAGGTGTTGCGTCTGAATGAAGACTTGCGCGAAGAGATGATCGCTGCATTGCGGCGACTCTCCACCTATCTGCTGGAAGACGCGCGCAGCGTCGGTCATGTGGTGCATATTAATTTAGGGTTGCGGGGCGTTGAGAAAATTGGCAGTCATGCGGCCTACATTGCCCGCCATGTTATTTTCCTCATTACCGGTTTGGATGTTCGCCATGAGTCTTTGGAGGAAGTCAAACGAAATCTCGAGGCACGTACCTAGTACCTCGTCCAGTTTAAAATGACGGACTCAGCGCTTTTGTGATGCTGCGCATCAAGGCGCAGTGCGCAGGCAATGGCAGCGTCCTTGGCAA
>JANTGD010000241.1 GCA_024763135.1 Thiotrichales bacterium
TTGCCTTGGCGCCGGGAATGTTCTGTGCTCAATGCGCTTGAGTCCTCTGCAGGCTCGCGCACCAGCAGTCGTTGAGGTAGAGTTCTGCTGTTATCCTGAAGAGTATTTTTAAACGCGAATGAATGAAACAATCCGCATGACTCAGTACAGTCACGGCTCTGGCTGTGGGTGTAAAATTTCCCCCGCAACTTTGGATGTAATCCTAAAAAGCGATTTGCCGGCCTCATTTGATGACGCGGCGCTTTTGGTGGGCAATGGTACGCGCGATGATGCGGCGGTCTACGATCTGGGCAATGGTACTGCCGTCATTAGCACCACCGATTTTTTTATGCCGATAGTGGATGATCCCTTCGATTTCGGGCGTATTGCGGCTACTAATGCAATCAGTGATATCTATGCCATGGGGGGGCGCCCCTTGATGGCGATTGCCATTTTTGGCTGGCCGTTGGATAAACTCCCCGCAGAGATTGGGCAACAAGTGGTTGAAGGTGGGCGCGCGGTCTGCCAGGCCGCGGGGATTCCTTTGGCTGGCGGCCACAGTATCGATGCACCGGAGCCGATCTTCGGTTTAGCCGTGACGGGGATCGTCGCGCTCGATGCCCTTAAAAAGAACAATACAGCCCGCCCCGGTGACCTGATTTATCTGACTAAGCCGCTTGGCATAGGCGTTTTGACGACTGCGCAAAAGAAAGGACTGCTCAAAGTCGAAGATCAATCCACTGCAACGGAGACGATGTGTCAACTCAACGCTGTGGGCGCCGAGTTGGGGCGCCTGCCCGCCGTCTCCGCGATGACGGATGTCACCGGCTTTGGTTTGGCGGGGCATTTGCTTGAAGTTTGCGAGGGCAGTGGTGTTCGCGCATCGTTGAAATTGGCCCGGCTGCCCCTGTTGCCGCATGTCCATGAGTATTTGGATCAGGGCTGTGCGCCCGGTGGTACGCAGCGAAATTTTGAGAGTTATGGTCATAAGCTGGGCCATTTGTCTCAGCGACAAAAAGAAATTCTGTGTGATCCACAGACCAGCGGGGGGTTATTGGTGACGGTAGATCCGACTGCGGCAGAAACATTTTCTAAACACGCGCGGGCGGCGGGCCTGGAGTTGCACCCTTTGGGAACAATGCAGCCTTATGAGGGCGGTGCGTGGATTGAATTGCAGTCTGCGTAGTGCTCTTGTTCACCGGTGGATTCTTTGATGCCCATTCATCGCCGTAGTGATGTGGGCGTGAGAATTGCAAACAATTTCACACTTCTGTTACATTGATTGCTGCGATATGCCGAGGGGTGGCCAGTGCGCCTGAGACTTCGTTGTGAGGAACCCTTTGCACCTGATCCGGACAATACCGGCGTAGGGACAGGCTCACCCATTCTTAAGCTGTCTTTCAAACTCAGAGTTATTGCCTGTTTCGCAACGCGGAGATTTAGGAGGAAACATGCGACAACTCATTCTTTCATTGGGCATCATGCTGCCTGTCAGTACAGTGGTTTTAGCGGAAGAAGCACTCTCACCCGTCGTGGTAACAGCAGATCTGCGCGAGACCTCAGCGCAGGAGATACCTGCAAGTGTCAGTGTCGTGGATGAGCTGACTCTCGAAGACGAGGGGGCTACGCATTTCGAGGATGTGCTGTTTACGCTACCCAATGTGAATTATTCCGGCCAGTCTTCGCGACCACGACATATTCAAATCAGGGGCATCGGTGAGCGCGATGAATATACCGGGGCGCCTAACCCCTCCGTGGGTTTTTCGATTGACGATATCGATTTCAGTGGTATCGGCATGACCGGAAGTCTGTTCGATGTAAAGCAGGTCGAGGTATTACGTGGCCCGCAAGGGACCCGTTTTGGTGCCAATGCGCTCGGTGGTTTGATTAATATTCGGAGTAATGATCCCAGTAAGACGCCGGAGCATCTTTTGGAGGCCAGTTTAGGAGAGGATGAGCTGCGCGAGTTGGGTTTGGTTACGAGTGGACCGATTACGAATACGGGCAGTGTTTTATATCGTCTAAGCGTATTGAAACACGATGATAATGGCTTTCGTAAAAATCTGACGCTCAATCGGGATGATACCAATGGACGAGATGAGCTAACGGCGCGTGGCAAGTTGCGTTTTACTCCCAATGAGACCACTCAGGTGGATCTGACTTTACTGCATGCCGATCTGGATAACGGCTACGATGCATGGTCTTTGGACAATACACGTACGACACTTTCGGATCAGCCGGGGCAGGACACGCAGCTGTCCGATGCAGGTGCTGTTAAAATTCGCTGGGATGGTAGCTCCAACTACACATTGACCGCTACGACGACGTTGTCTGATTCGGATATGACTTACAGCTATGATGGCGATTGGGTCTATGTAGGCTACCATCCCGATGAATATATCTATTTTTATCGCAATGATAAAACGCGCCAGACAGTGAGCCAGGAGCTTCGCTGGGTGTCTAAGCCGGCTGCGCGGTTGTTCGCAGGCAGCACGGATTGGTTATTTGGCGTTTATGGGCTCGATATGCGCGAAAAAAATCACACGAGCGACAACTACGGAACAGATAAGAAGACTGACTATGACGCAGTCAACCTTGCCGCTTTTGGACAACTGGACTATCACTTGGATGCGGCAACCCAGCTGAGCATCGGTCTGCGTTTTGAAAATCGTTCTGCTGATTTTAAAAATAACCATGGAGAAAAATATACACCCAGTGACGATATGCTTGGCGGCCACCTCACTCTGAGCCATTTTTATGGTGAGAATTTTATGGTTTATGCAGGGATTACGCAGGGCTACAAAGCCGGTGGATTTAATGCGGATTTACCTGCAGATGCCGACCCCAAACTCACCCAATTTGACATTGAGACAGCGACCAATTATGAGTTGGGATTTAAGTCTGAGAGCTTTGATGGTCGCATGCATGCGACACTGACCGTATTTTACATGGATCGTAATAATCCCCAGTTCGATGGCTACACCTATGTGGGGGTGAACTATGTATTTTTTACCGAAAATTTTGACCGCGCTATTAATTATGGGCTGGAGTCTGAATTGAATTGGCAGGCTACTGAGCGTGTCGATTTATTTGCAACAGTCGGACTGTTGCGTACCCGGGTGGAAGGTGAGTCTATTACGGGTGCTTTTCGCATCGATGGTCGAGAGCAGCCTCATGCACCGAAATACCAATACACGCTAGGAACACAATATCGAAACGATCATGGCCTGTTCTCGCGCATCGCGCTGCGT
This sequence comes from Thiotrichales bacterium, assembly GCA_024763135.1. Lineage (GTDB taxonomy): Bacteria > Pseudomonadota > Gammaproteobacteria > UWMA-0217 > UWMA-0217 > JANTGD01. Next base: position 3,231 of record JANTGD010000241.1, read on the forward strand.
GGGGTCGATTCGTTTTACTTCAGCAATGCGCATACCCAAAAATCCAATCCTTACACCGTGCTTGATGCACGTATCGGCTATGAGGCCGATACATGGGAAGTGTATTTATGGGGTAAAAATTTAACCGATGAAGACTATGCGACGCGCGGTTTTTATTTCGGCAACGACCCTGCGAAGGGCTATGTAGAGGAAACCTACGTGAAACTGGCCGACCCGCGCAGTGTTGGTATTACTGCGCGCTATCGCTTCTGATTTACGAACAGCGTAACGACTCAGCGTGTTTAGATTTTGGTACCTATCAAGGCATTTTCGCACGGGGAATGTGAGCATAAAGTTAATCTGTGACCATTCAACTACGAACATAACACCGAGATGGGGCAAAAGACGAATACCCTGAGTAGTTACCGAAAAGCAAACGATGGCAATGGGTTGTTTAACAGCCTGTTAAGCAATTATTGTATAAGTTCTTATTCAATAAATTCCATGCCCTCACAGGGAAAGGGTGGGGGGAAAGTTTTAAAAAAACCTGTAATAGCTTGTGTAGTATTTAATAGGTAACCCGGCAATCAAACTACCGCTGTGAGGAATAACTGTAATGCCGAATATTGCACCCTTTGAGGCACATGTTGCAGAATACGATGAATGGTTCGTCGAACATGCAGATTTATATGCAGCAGAACTAAAAGCCATCGAGGCGGTGATACCAGCTGCGGACCGTAGCCTTGAGGTCGGGGTAGGGTCGGGAAAATTTGCCGTTCCCTTAGGTATTCCCCTGGGCGTGGAACCGTCAGAGAAAATGGCGCTGCGAGCGCAGGCTCAAGGTGTCGAGGTGATTCCCGGTGTTGCTGAAGCGCTCCCGTTCCCACCTGCGAGTTTTAATTTGGTGTTAATGGTGACCACGATTTGTTTTGTCGATGACATTAGCCAATCTTTTGCAGAAGCGTTTCGGGTGTTGGCGCCTGGTGGATACTTACTGGTGGCTTTTGTAGATAAAGACAGTGAATTAGGTCGGGAGTACGAAGCGCATCGGAATGAAAATGCGTTTTATCGGTTTGCCACATTTTTTTCCACGCCGGAAGTCATTGCTGCGCTTGAGCACGTAGGGTTCCATATCGAGCGCATCGTGCAGACGTTAATACCAGCAAGGAAAACCGATGAAATTGCTGAAGGTTACGGACAGGGTGCGTTTGTGGTGATTAAGGCGCTAAAATCGGTGACCAGCAGCAGTTCGTGAATTTATTGTAATGATTCAGCGTGTTTAGATTTTGGTACCTATCAAGGCATTTTCGCACGGAGAATGTGAGCATAGAGTCAATAGGTGACCATACGAGTACGAAAATAACGCCGAGATGGGGCAAAAGATGAATACGTTGAGTCGTTACGATTAAGACAAGCCATCGTAAGCCTCAGGGGCGCGTCTTGTGTTTAACCACCCAGAGACCCGCTGAACGTGGCATTACAATGAATGGTTTTATTAACAAGTTGTTGAAACACTTTCAGCTGGCACGATCCAGCGTTAATTGTGGCTCAAAATGCTCATTTACTGTGTGTAAACTGCGCTTTTTCTCCAGATTGTGCCTTGTCTCGCACTCACCTGAGCGTTTTTCAACCGCCTGTTAAGGAAGCTCTGATCAGTTCGTAGCACGGCATATTATGGTGCCAGGTTAATAGTATTGTGATTCAGTCAAAAGAGGAACATACGATGCAAGTATCAGTGGATATCAGCTTGTACCCCTTAAAAGAAGATTACAAAATTGCGATTCTCGATTTTATTTCCAGACTCGAGCAAGTGCCGGAACTCGAGGTGGTCAGAAATGATCTGGCGACGCAGGTTTATGGCGATTACCGAGTTATCATGGATTGTCTCGACAGAGAGATCGAGCAGACATTGCATGAATATGAGGCATCGGTTTTCGTGATCAAGCTCGTGGGTGGTAATCGCCTTGGCAAGAATACGTGACGCTAGATAGGCTTTGGTCTGCGTTGGCAGCCATGTCCGGCTGGGAGTTGCTAGCGGTAATTTTGGCTGTTACTTATGTCGTGCTGGCCGCGCGTGAAAATGTGTGGTGCTGGCCGGCCGCGTTGCTCAGTACGGCAATTTATACCGTTTTATTTTTTGAGTCTGGCTTAGTTTTTCAGACTGCCTTGCAGGTCTATTATATGGCGATGGCCGTCTACGGTTGGTGGCATTGGCGTCATCCCGATGCACAATTAAAGGCGCTGCCGATTACAACTTGGCCAGTTAAGACGCACTTTGTGCTCATCTCTTCAGTGGCTGTGTTTTCCTTGGTTGCAGGTTGGCTGTTAGATGTGAATGGTGATACACCACTCCCCTATCTGGATGCACTGACCACTTGGTTTGCAGTTGTTGCCACGTTTATGATGACGCGTAAGAAATTGGAAAATTGGTTATATTGGATTGTTATCGATTGTGCCGGAGTCTATTTGTTTTATAGTCAGGGCCTGTATCTGACCACGCTGTTGATGGGGTTGTATATCGTCTTGTCGATTTTTGGTGGCTTGAGTTGGCTGCGCAGTTATCGAGATCATTCACTAGCAGGCTGTTGAAAAACTCTCAGGTGAGTGCGAGACAAGGCAAAATCTGGAGAAAAAGCGCAGTTTACACGCAGTAAATGAGCATTTTGAGCCA
>JANTGD010000242.1 GCA_024763135.1 Thiotrichales bacterium
ACCACCGCGAGCCAGATTTTAAAAGGTGTGACAGGTAGATAAGGTGAAATCTGTTGATCGGGCAATAGCGGCAGAATGACCCCGGATAATAATAGAAATTTTGCCAGCGTCGGAATTTCCTGAGGGTCGATTTTCTCCACCAGAAGATGCGTTTTTTTGCGTGCGCTGAGGGTGAATACAACCGCCACAAATATAAGGATCAGAAACCAAGGTGGTTGTTGTACCACCATCGGCCCATAGCTATAGACGATCAATGCAACCAGTGATTGCAGCAGTCCATAGTGTCCCAATTGCAGTTTTTGAAAATAGAATAATGCCAACAAAAGCCAGAGTCCGAAAAGGCCCGCGAGATAGAGGCGTAGACTGGGATCGAGACGGTAGAAAAGGTATCCGAGAATGGCGATAAAGGTGAAAGTGCGGCTGGTTCCAAAACTGAGTTTTGCCTGTGTTTTCTTCTCTTGATTACGCTCCAGGATATATTCACGAAATTCCAGACCGGTGAGAAAGCCGAACAAAGCGACAAAAATCAGCTGAAACCAGGATTGGTTGATCAGGTCGGTCATAAGGTGTGCAGTGTGCATGTACGGCCTTGGGAATTTTCAAACCACAGGGTGGCCCGACACTTTCGGCAGCCGTCGGGCATGGGGCGAAAGGTCAGTGCGCACAAGTTTCGATGTAGCGCTGAAACTGTTTCAATTCGGACTCGATAATTTCTCGCCACTGGGGATCATCGACGGAGGCCTGTAGCGCAAAACTCACGCGTTGCCCATCGATATGTGTGGTGGTGAGGCTGTCATTGAATTTGAGCACCTTGCAGTGCGCGCCATCGAGGAGAAACTGAATGACGCCTGCGACGTCTTCCTCGTGTTCGATGCTCACATGCGCAATGCCATGACAGCGCGCCATTGCATCGATCAGGGCACCCTTATCGTATTCCAGGGAAATGTGAAAGGATTGCATGTGGTTTAGACCTCCTTTGCGAGAATCGTTTGTTGCAGCGCATCGGCGAGTTGGGTGGCCAGCGACACGGCATTGGTGGCATGTGGTATCGAGTCACAGCTCCAAATCTGCCGGACCCCGGCTTGTTCGAGTTCCGCCAGCGCATCCCCCACGAACAGCGCATGCGTGACCAAAACGGAAATGGATGCAGGTGCAAAGGGGTGCAGTGCGCGAGCAGCCTGAAGCAAGGTTTGGCCAGTGCTGGCGACGTCATCGACCAGCACAATGTGGCGTTGGGAATAATCGCGCTGGGGCAGGTGAATTTCGACCTGCCGATCACCCAAACGCTTTTTTGCGCCAACGGCGTAATCCCAGTGGTCGTGCGCAGCAATTGCCGCCACCCATTGCTCTGATTCGCTGTCGGGGCCGACTAAAAACGGATGTTCCACCTCTCGCCGCAGAAAAGCTGCCATCGGTGCGGTCGCTGTGAGATTGATGGCCTGGTGTACCGGAATCGCGTCGGAAAGACGATGGATGCGATGGAGATGCGCATCGACCGTCAATACATTATCGAAATAATTCGCAAGCCATTGACCGATGATGCGTTGGCTCACAACCTCTCCTGGATGAAAGGCGGTGTCCTGGCGCATGTAGCAAAGGTAAGGGGCAATCAAGGACACTGTCTGCGCGCCCGCCTCGCGCGCTCCCTGGGCCGCCAGCATCAGTTCGATCAGTTTTGCGTTGGGCTGATGCAGACTGCGACACAGTATGACGTGACGCGGGATGGTTGCGGGTAAAGTTACCAGGACTTCTGCATCGGGAAACGAATGCAGCTTTAGCGTTTCCGCAGGTAATTTTGCTGCTTCTGCCAAGCGCTGTGTTTGTGGCACATAATCGGGGAAGGCAATCAGTTTTGTTTGAGTGTGCATTTAGCTGGTTCCTGCCATGCCTATGGTATAGCCATTGTTTTCCTCAGTGGCATGTACCGCAAACTGAAAGTCTGCGGCAAATTCCGCGTAGACCGAGTAAAGTGGCTCATCTTTGCTGACGCGGTCATGTAATTTCTTGTGCAGATCTATTCCGGCAGACTTGTCCATTGGCGCGCCTGCAAGCCGCGCGATATGGGCGATTTGCAGATTGTCGATAGCCGTTACCATGCCATCGGCGGGTGCTAACACTTGATGTTCGAGTTTGGCCGGGTCAGGTGGAAATGCATGTGCGCCTTGTGCTGCAATAATATCCTGCATCTTATGCAGAGCGCGACCGGACTCGAGCAAATCCCGCGCGAGATGATAGCCTTGTCCGCCGCGTACATCGGGGTCGAATTCGAGGATGCGCCCGGCCAGTTGCAGCGCCTTTTCTTTCAGGTCCAATGGTGCGCGTGGATCGTTTTCGAGTACCCGCATGACATCTCGTGCTTCCAGCGCCGGTCCAATGCCATGCCCGATTGGTTGGCTGCCATCGGTGATGACGACTTCTAGTTGTAGACCTGCGCGATCGCCCACGTATTCAAATAGTTTTCGCAGCCGCAGCGCTTCAGCCTGGGTATGGACTTTGGCACTGGGGCCTACGGGAATATCAATCAACAGATGGGTAGAGCCAGCCGCGATTTTTTTGGACAGGATCGAGGCGATCATCTGCCCCTTGGAATCCATCGCCAGCGGGCGTTCCACAGAGATCAAAATATCATCCACAGGGGCCAGGCGTGCAGTGCCTCCCCAGGCCAGGAAGCCGCGTTGGTGGTTTACGATTTCACGCAATTTGTCCAGATCCAGATTGACACGCGCGAGCACCTCCATGGTATCTGCGGTGCCTGCGGGAGAAGTAATGGCACGGGATGAAGTTTTAGGCATGAGCATGCCATGAGCCGCAACGATTGGCACGATGATCATGGTGGTTCGGTTGCCCGGAATGCCGCCAATGCAGTGCTTATCGACCACCAAAGGCTCGCCCCAGTTCAGGCGCTCACCGGTCTCGACCATGGCCTGTGTGAGATAGAGCATCTCCTCTCGTTCCATGCCGGATTCTGCGCAACCGACCAGAAACGCCGCAATTTCAATTTTTGAGTAGCGGTTACGCACGATGTCTTCGCAGATTTTAAGAAAGTCCGCCTGTGACAAGCGCTCGCCTGCGATTTTTGCGTGCACCGCGCGTAACGATTGTGGCGGTGTCGCATGATCGATAAATACCGGCGTGCGTTCCTTTTGACCGAACTGGGCGAAGGTCTGTTCGCTCAAACCCAGTTCGTCGGGTGCAACGAGTGAATCGTCATCAACAATATTAAGTACCGCGATGGCAGGCGGGCGATCCTCGCCATCCTTGATTTCGATTTTATTCAGGGCCTGGAAACCTTCACTGCGATACAGCGGACAGTCACGGTGCAGGTACGCAACATTTTCCTTGTAGGTATCGATGGCCACTTGACGTAGCTTCAGAGGTGTCATGGTCTATGTCTGCTTGGTTTGATCAGCGGATAGCATAGGAAAGATCTAGACGCTGTGGCTGTCTCCTAAGTGACAGCCTGCAGGGATTGGCTTGCGCGATAATAACAATGTGTTACTTCGGTTTGTCGAAGTCCATGCGTTGGTTACGATTCAGCTAACCTTTGAACGGCCTCATCTCTGCATTAAAAATTGGTCATTGACAGGTGTAAACGCACAGTTTTTGTCTTGATCTCACCTGTCTCAGGGGCAATCTGAAAAGTGACGTTATTTTTGACAACTCGCTCAGTCGTTACATGCGTTGATGTTTTCCCGGATGATGGGATTCGATCAAGGGGACGACCATGACCGGTTTGCATGCCAGTGAGAGGACGGCGCTGGTGGTGCTGCCGACATAGATGCGTTCCACGGTGGGTCGTTTACGGCGCCCCAACAAAATAAGATCAATCGGCTCTGCGCCCGCAGTTTCAATAATCTTATCTTCGGGAATGCCTTGTTCGATACGCTGCATACTCAGCGTGACGCCAGCCAGATCATGCTGCACGATTTCATCCAGTCGCTGTCGCACCCAATGCAGATTTTTTGCTTTGGGAACGGCCACATGCAGTAGCGCGATCGTATAGCGACACTGTTTAGCCAGTTGCGCGGAGTAAAGGGCTAGCTCCCGACTACCGGATTCCAGATCGAGACAGAGTAATAGGGTGGACGGCGTGGGTTGCGTCATGAGATTTCTCCAATCGCACTGCTCAATAGAGGCGTTATTGGCAGCCCTGGGTGGCCGAATAATGCCATTTTGTGCAGGATATCGGGCTGCGTCAATCAGGGCGCACAATCAGGAGACAGTTTGTGGTGTGGTTGTCGCGTAACAGGGTGTCAAAAAAATCACCGTTAAGCAGAAGGCAGGGTCGAAAATCAGCGACACAGCGCAAAGTGCAGGTAATGCACGCATGTCGTGAGTTGTTTTTTTACGCGGGAGCGAGCTGCCGAAGACTTTTTCAACAAGCTGCCAAGACACCGCGGTTAACACAGATTTATCTGGCCCCGGCCGCGGGAGAGCCGATGCAGTCGGTAGCGAGCGCGAAGGTACTTGCAGGGCAGGGGTTGCAGGGCGATCGCTATGCATTGGCGTGCGGACATTGGCACACGGTGGAGTCCTGCGAGATTACCCTACTGACGGAGTATGAATGGCAGCGGATGCAACGGCGCATGCATGGAACCTTGTCTGAGGGTGTGCATCGCCGCAATCTTGTCGTTCAGGGGATTAAGCCACGCCAGCTGCGTCAGCGTTCCCTACAGATTGGCCACGCGGTCTTGAGCTACCAGCGTCCCCGTCCACCGTGTGGGTACATCGATCAGCTGACGGGACTGCGCCTTGCCAAGGCGATGGGACGCGATAGCGGGGCGTGCTTCAAGGTCATACGGGGCGGCGTCATCCGCGTCGGTGAGCGCATCAAGCTCCTGAGCTGAACTCAGCCAAAGAGTACAGTCGCAGCGCTGCTCAATCTGCTGATTGATTGATATATATCCATTCACAGATATACGTAGCAACATATACTGCGCCGCAAACGAACGACATGACCCGGGAATTTCCCAGCGAACGAGGTAAAACAATGAGGCATCAATCTTTTTGGAAATGGAGCGTCGGCCTAGTGGTTGTCGCATTGCTGATTATTGGTGGGATACGTGCGATTCAGCATAAAAAATCAGCACAGGCGCAGATTCCACCAGCGAAGCACTATGGGGTGGTGGTACCGGTAGGTCAAGCACATCCCGGGGAGGTGCAGCTGACGATGCCATTTTTAGCCGAGGTGCAGAGCGATAGCGATGTCGAGATTGGTTCCAAGGTCACTGCGCGCGTGGAAATGATTGTCCCGGCAGGGACACAAGTGGAGGCAGGTCAGGTGGTGGCCCGTCTGGATGCCGGGGATCTGGAGGCCAAAAAAAAGAGCCTGGAGCTCAAGATTCGGGAAATCAGCAGCCAGATCGAATCCAAGGCAGCCGAACTGGGCAGCTTGGAAAAAACCCATGCGCGAAATCAGGAGCTCCTGGGTATTCAGGCAATTTCGCAGGATCGCTTCGATACCGAGGCGGCTAAGATCGATGCCTTGCGCGCAAGCATTAACGCGCTGAAATCCAGTCAGGCCGCTTTACGGGCGAGCATTAAGGAAGTGGAGGACACCTTGAGCTACACCACCATCGCGGCCCCGCTGGCCGGGGTGGTCAGTAAGACCTTCGCGACTGCCGGTGGCACGGTCAGCAAAGGCAAGCCCTTGCTGAGCCTGGCCGGGGGCACAGCCAAACGATTGCTGGTACGGGTGCCCGATCACGTACAGCCGAGTGCGCTGCGTTATGGGGATCAGCAGTGCGACCTGCAGTTTCTCAACAGTAGCTACCATGGTCTCAATGAGTACAGTTGCGCGCTGCCCATTGATCTGGCAGCCGGCAATCGGATCGAGGTGCAGCTGGTCATCTGGTCGGG
>JANTGD010000243.1 GCA_024763135.1 Thiotrichales bacterium
CTGGAGAAAAAGCGCAGTTTACACGCAGTAAATGAGCATTTTGAGCCACAATTAACGCTGGATCGTGCCAGCTGAGAGTTGTTCAACAACCTGTTAAGATTGCTCAGAAGAGGCACGTCAGTTGATGCTTCGCTCACCCAAATAAACGTACACAAGGCAGGCCGCGACCCTGTGGCAGCTGGTGCTGACAATGGTTTGTCTGAATAACGTCAACCGCTCAGGCAACAATCCGCCTGACTGACCCGTTTGTGGCAGAGCCTCCTTGGGCGCCAAGCGAATTTTAATTTCGTGATCGAGCACGGTACACTCGCCGCTCTGTCCAAGAATGAACCAATCACACTATGACCTATAGCGCTTTTCATCCGACCCCCAGAACCTTGATGGGCCCAGGCCCTTCCGATGTTCATCCACGTATCCTGGAGGCCCTTTCACGACCGACCATTGGGCACCTAGATCCCCAGTTTGTCACCATGATGGAGGAGGTAAAAGCGCTATTGCAGTACGCTTTTCAAACCGAAAACGCCCTCACACTCCCGGTATCTGCCCCAGGTTCAGCCGGCATGGAAACTTGTTTCGCAAATCTGGTGGAACCCGGTGACCATGTGGTGGTCTGTCGAAACGGAGTCTTCGGGGGACGGATGGTTGAAAACGTCGAACGCTGCGGCGGCATCCCCATTCTAGTCGACGATCCTTGGGGGCAAGCCGTTGACCCCGATAAGCTGGCCGCCACCTTATCGGCACATCCGGAAGCCAGCATAGTCGCCTTCGTACACGCTGAGACTTCAACCGGTGCCCGTTCAGACGCGCAAGCCCTCGCCCGCATTGCGCGGGCTCATGATTGCCTGACCATTGTCGACGCGGTGACCTCCCTGGGTGGATCGGAGTTACGCGTCGACGACTGGGGCATCGATGCCATCTATTCCGGAACGCAAAAGTGCCTGTCCTGCGTACCCGGCCTGTCACCTGTAAGCTTCGGTGAACGTGCCGTCGAACGTATTAAGCAGCGTAAAACCAAGGTGCAAAGCTGGTTTCTGGATCTTAACCTGGTCATGGGATACTGGGGCAGCGGTGCCAAACGCGCCTACCATCACACAGCACCGGTCAATTCGCTCTACGCTCTACACGAAGCACTCTTACTATTACAGGAAGAAGGGCTCGAAACCGCATGGCAGCGACATACCCTCAATCATCAAGCGCTGCAGGCAGGATTAGCACCTATGGGCATTGAATTCGTCGTTGATGCAGACGCGCGACTGCCCCAACTCAACTCGGTTTGGATACCTGAAGGTATCGACGATGCGGCCGTCAGAACGCAGTTGCTCAGTGAATTCAATCTCGAAATTGGCGCTGGTTTGGGAGATTTTGCCGGTCGTGTGTGGCGCATTGGCTTGATGGGCTATGCGAGTCAGCCGAAAAACGTGCTGGCCTGTCTGAGCGCATTGCAGGCGGTCGGTCTGCACGCCGACACCTCCCCGGTCGCCGCGGCACAAGCAGTCTACGCCAGCCATCGCTAAGAGACTGTATAAGCGCAACGAGCGCTATAATGTATGGGATGCAAGCGCTCGTAGCGGGGAACAAATGAATTGTTCTGGGTCATTGCAGGGGTTACTCCCTCTTTTGATGTCGAGTGCAAAAACCGACCGGCAACTGCTTCACCACAAAAGTCTGACCTAAGCCCGACAGACGCCTTACGGGGACTTCTGCACAGTTTGTGCCAGTCGCCCTTTCGGCAACCGCCTGCTTGTCGTATAGTGGAACGATCTATTTTGGGGATAGATTATGCAAAACGACACACGTACAACAGCAGCCACAATATATTCTCCGGCAAACTTCAGGCTTCGCTATGAGCCTGTGTGGCTCTCTTTGGGCGCATTGCTGCTGAGCATTACGCTCACGCTGGCGCTCCTGAACCTGTCTGGGTCGGATCCACGGATTCCCCACCAGGACAAGGTCTTGCATGCGCTCGCGTTCTTTAGTCTCACGCTGTGGTTTGCCCAGCTGTTTCGAGGATTCTGGAAACTCGTACTCATCATGGGTTTCATGCTGACCTTCGGCGTTACGATCGAGTTTCTACAGGGTCTGACCGCGTATCGAGATGCAAGTAAAATGGATGTTGTGGCAGATGCGCTGGGTATCGGCATGGCGGGACTGCTGTCTCTCACCCCCCTGCGCAGAACCTTGAGCCTGATCGAACGATTGTTGCCCTGACGCAGGCAGATTGACGAGCACTAACCCACTGCAGCCCCTCCAAAAGCGCGCTGCTTAATCGCTTCGATTTCATCCCTCACACGCGCGGCTTCCTCGAACTCCAGATTACGCGCATGCGCATACATTTGCTTCTCGAGCTTCGCGATGCTAGCCGCAGCTTCTTGGGGAGAGGTCTCTTGGTAGGCTGCGCGCGACTCAGCTACCTGCCGGGATTTACCTCTGCCCTTGGGTGCCCCAGGGGCATAAGCACCTTCCAGTATATCTTCAACACGTTTTTCGATGCCTTTGGGGACGATGCCATGGCGCTTGTTGTAGGCGATTTGTTTGGTGCGGCGTCGGTTGGTTTCATCAATGGCGCGGCGCATCGATCCAGTAATGGAATCCGCGTAGAGAATCGCCCTGCCATTGAGATGTCGTGCGGCTCGTCCAATGGTCTGAATGAGGGATCTCTCGGAGCGTAAAAAACCCTCCTTGTCGGCATCCAGTATGGCAACCAGCGAAACTTCAGGCATATCCAGGCCCTCGCGCAATAGATTGATGCCCACCAAGACATCGAACTGTCCCAAACGCAGATCGCGAATAATCTCCACGCGTTCCACCGTATCGATATCCGAATGCAAATAGCGCACCCTGACCCCATGTTCTCCCAGATAGTCCGTTAAATCCTCAGCCATACGCTTAGTCAACGTTGTAATCAATACCCGTTCATTGTGCTTGGCGCGGTGATTGATTTCCGAGAGGACATCATCCACCTGTGTCGCAACCGGTCTGACTTCTACTTCCGGGTCCACCAACCCAGTGGGTCTGACAACCTGTTCGATGACTGCCCCGGCATGGGCTTCCTCGTAGGGCCCCGGGGTCGCGGAGACAAAAATCGTCTGCGGAGAGAGTTGCTCGAATTCTTCGAACATTAAGGGACGATTGTCCAATGCCGAAGGCAGGCGAAAGCCAAAATCCACCAGGGTTTCTTTTCTTGATCGGTCACCTCGATACATCGCTCCCAACTGTGGAACGGTGACATGGGATTCGTCGATGATTAACAGAGCATCATTGGGCAGGTAATCGTACAGGCAAGGAGGGGGCTCACCGGCGGCGCGCCCGGAAAGATACCGTGAGTAATTTTCAATGCCGTTGCAGTAGCCCAACTCGTTGATCATTTCGATGTCGAAGCGAGTCCGCTGTTCGAGCCGCTGTGCCTCCACGAGTTTGCCTTGATCTCTGAGTATCGATAACCGCTCCTTGAGTTCAATTTTGATGTGCTCAACCGCATTTAACATCACCTCTCTGGGGGTTACGTAGTGCGTCTTGGGATAAATCGTCACGCGCGGGACTTTCCGTAGCAATTCACCCGTCAATGGATCAAAGAACGCCAAATTCTCGATTTCGTCATCGAAAAGTTCAACCCGGACGGCTTCTTTGTCCTCTTCAGCCGGGTAGATGTCGATCACCTCTCCACGCACCCGGAAAGTGCCCCGCTTGAAATCCAAATCATTCCGCGTGTACTGCAAATCTGCCAGGCGTCGCAGCAACTTGCGCTGATCGATACGATCACCGCGATCGAGGTGCAGTACCATTTTCAGATACGAGCTGGGGTCGCCCAATCCATAGATCGAAGAAACCGATGCCACGATGATGACATCCCGTCTCTCGAACAACGCCTTCGTTGCCGACAGGCGCATTTGCTCGATATGTTCATTTACGGAAGCATCTTTTTCGATGAAGGTATCACTTGAAGGCACATAGGCTTCGGGTTGATAGTAATCATAGTAGGAGACGAAATACTCGACGGCATTCTCGGGAAAGAAAGCCTTCATTTCTCCATACAGCTGCGCTGCAAGCGTTTTATTGTGCGCCAGAATCAGGGTGGGTCGCTGCTCCCGCGCAATGACATTGGCCATCGTAAAGGTTTTCCCCGATCCGGTCACACCCAGCAGTGTTTGATAGGCCAGACCAGACGCCAGTCCATCACACAACGATGCAATCGCAGCTGGTTGATCGCCGGCTGGCGCATAGGACGTGACTAATTTGAATTCATTTGCCATCAGCAGTTAAAACTGGAGTTTGATTAAAGTAATATGACATGGTACCGCGGTCATAGCACAGCGGAAGTACCCACGGTACTTCGAGCGTAGCGCTGCCGCACAACTATTCGACAACCTTTGCTTTGAGTACGGCTATTTTGACTATACAGCTTTCCAACCGCGTGCAGCGCATCCAACCCTCTCCTACCTTGGCCATTACCGCCAAAGCCGCCGAGCTACGACGTCAGGGCCAGGATATTTTAGGTCTGGGAGTGGGAGAACCTGATTTCGATACCCCCGAATTCATAAAACAAGCAGCCATTCAGGCCATCGAGAACGGCCAGACCAAGTATACCGCTGTTGATGGTACGCCTGAATTGAAACAAGCCGTCATCGACAAATTTTCGCGAGACAATGGTCTGCTCTATCGCCCCAACGAAATCCTTGTATCCGTGGGGGGGAAACAAAGCTTTTTCAACCTCTGCCAGGCACTGCTCAATCCTGGCGACGAAGTCATTATCCCGGCGCCCTACTGGGTGTCTTATCCCGATATGGTGTTACTGGCCGAAGCGACGCCGGTTATCGTCGCGGCGGGACAGCATCAGGGATTTAAGCTGACCGCAGCACAACTCGAGGAAGCAATCACAGACAAAACCCGGCTGTTCGTCATCAATAGCCCGTCCAACCCCACCGGGGTGGCCTATACAGCCTCTGAGCTACAAGCCTTGGGAGCAGTGTTACGCAACTACCCTCAAGTGCTGATTGCCACAGACGACATGTACGAACACATCCTATTCGGTGATCGCCGTTTTACAAATTTACTCATGGAATGTCCCGATTTGCGCGAGCGCTGTATTGTGCTCAATGGCGTGTCTAAAGCTTATTCCATGACCGGATGGCGTATTGGCTACGCGGGCGGCCCTGCAGACTTGATTGCCGCAATGAAAAAAATTCAGTCGCAAAGCACCTCCAATCCCTGCTCGATTTCTCAGGCTGCGGCGACTGCTGCGTTAACCGGCGATCAGCGCTGTATTGCAACCATGCGAGAGGCTTTTGAGCAACGCCATGCCTTTGTTCACAAGGCACTCAATCAAATCGAGGGACTCAATTGTCTGCCTTCGGATGGCACCTTCTACAGCTTTCCTGATGCCAGTGGAGCCATCGAGCGTCTTGCAGGTATCCATGACGATGTCGATCTGGTCGCCTATCTTTTACAAACAGCACAAGTCGCTGTAGTACCTGGCAGCGCATTCGGCTTGCCTGGACACTTCCGCTTGTCTTTCGCCACCAGTATGACCGTGCTTGAACAGGCGATGCAACGTATCAAAACGGCTCTGGAACGCTGACCTACTCTGACAACCTCTGAGTATTGCCTCTAGTACCTCGTCAACATGATATTGACGGCTACAGAGCGTCCCAGATTCGTCAATGCAAGGCGCGTCCCGCAAGTAAGGGTGGCTCCCTTTTCAAGGGGCGCAACGCCGCAGTGGCGGATTCGGGAGGCTCCCGGAGGGCGAGCCGGGAAGCGGCCATCCGGGGTGTTGCGCTCGCTTGAATTGGCGACGGCCAGTCCTGCGCTCGCGCGCCTACCGGCTGACCGCTTTCCGGCTCGCTGTAGCC
>JANTGD010000244.1 GCA_024763135.1 Thiotrichales bacterium
TCACCATAGGACCACTATGATTCATAAAAACAAAACCACATCTAACCCCTTGATGACTCACTGATACAGACAGTTTGGGCTTGGCGGTGTACTAGGGTGCCGTGTAACGCGCTATCGCTTGGGTCGTGGTAGCCAGAGGTGGTGCCTGGCTTGCCAAATGCCGCGCTGCTGTCAGGTAGGTGACAGCGTGGACAGATGAGCGAGTTACAATCGAACTCATTAATCCATGCAAAAGTGCTTGCACAATCATCGCTTCGCCTGCTAAGCCAGAAAGCGGAGGAGATAGCAAGTCGGTTACTGGCGATATGTTTTCGATGCGACACCATGGCGCGGGCAGCGGGTGTTGGGCATCAGGTTTTATCCCGGTCGAAAAACCTCGCTGCATGACCTCGGTCAGGAGTTGTCACCATGCATCAATTATTATTACTGAGCTTGATTGCAGCCGCCACAGGTGTGGTGTACGCCATTTTGAATATTATTTGGGTATTGCGTCAGCCCGATGGTGGCGCGGAATTGCGTGTACCTTATCATGCCATTTATCTGGGTGCGCAGGCCTTTATCCGCACTCAGTACAGCACCATTCTCAGTTTTGCCCTATTGATTTATGCGGTACTTTGGCTCACGCCAAAATTCGGCCTTTTTACCGCAGTGGGATTCGCCATTGGCGCATTGTTTTCCATGTTCTCCGGCATTATTGGCATGTCGGTATCGGTGCGCGCGAATGTGCGTACCACGCAGGCCGCGCGGCAGGGTGTGGCCCCGGCGTTTCGCGTGGCGCTGCGTGCTGGTGCGGTCACCGGGTTTTTAGTCGGCGCGCTGGGGCTGGCAGCCGTGGCGAGTTTCTACGCCTTGCTCAGCTGGTTCAATCAGAGCGCACAAATCGATTTGCAGCCACTGGCAGGTTTGGGATTTGGGGCCGCTTTGGTGAGTATTTTCGCACGGCTTGGAGGCGGCATCTTTACCAAGGCAGCCGATGTAGGCGCGGATATGGTGGGCAAGATCGAACAGGGCATCCCTGAGGACGACCCACGTAATGCCGCGGTGATCGCGGATAATGTGGGCGACAATGTGGGAGATTGCGCGGGGATGGCAGCTGATGTTTTCGAGAGCTATGCCGTCACCGTCGTTGCTACCATGCTGGTTGCCGCGCAAATGTTTCCCGGTGATTTAAACGCTTTGCTTTTACCCTTGGGCCTGGGCGCGGTTGCCTTGCTTGCCGGGGTCGTCGCTATTCCTCTGGGTACGTTGCGCATCGGTCGCTCTGCGTTACGCTCGGTTTCGTGGTCGGTTTTGCTCAGCCTGTTGCTCACCGCAGCAGGATTTTACTATTTGACTGTGAGTGTGCTTGGCGAGGTCGGTGGTTATTCTGGTCTTGCGATTTTTTATACCACCCTGGTGGGGCTGGGTGTGGCCATGGCATTTCTTCTGTCCACCAATTATTTTACCAGCGCTGCTTTCGCGCCCGTCCGGCGGATCGCCAAAGCCTCTCGTTCCGGGCATGCCACCAATATTATTACCGGGCTGGCCGTGGGTATGGAATCCACAGTTATTCCGACGCTGATAATTATTTGTGCGATCGTCATGTCTTACTGGTTGGCGGGCCTCTACGGCATTGCAATAGCCACCTGTGCGTTATTGGCCATGACCCCGGTGGTCATTACCGTCGATGCCTTTGGCCCGGTCACCGACAATGCCGGTGGGATCGCCGAAATGTCCGGCTTGAAGGCGGAAGTGCGGGAAGTGACCGATGCACTCGATGCCGTGGGGAACACCACAAAATCACTGACCAAGGCCTTCGCTATCGGTTCGGCTGGGCTGGCGGCATTGGTGTTGTTTGCCGCCTTTGTCGTGGAATTCGGCGCGCATGCGCAACAGCTCAGCTTCGACCTGCAAGAACCCTATACCCTGGCCGGACTCTTTATCGGTGGATTACTCCCTTTTGTGTTCAGTGGGTTTGCGCTGGATGCCGTAGGTAAAGCAGCGGGCGAAATCGTTGCAGAGGTACGCCGCCAGTTTCATGAGCACCCTGGCATTATGCTGGGCAAAGAGCGCCCCGATTACAGCCGTGCTGTCAGTTTGCTGACAAAGTCTTCGCTCAAAGGCATGCTTGTGCCCGGCCTGATTCCCGTAGCCGTGCCGCTGGCAATTGCATTTATCTGGCAACCTTTGGGTCCGGCAGGCAGCGCCGCACATCTTATGGGCGGAACCCTCATCGGCGCCATCGTCAGCGGATTTATCTTAGCCATTTCCATGTGCACCGGCGGCGCAGCCTGGGACAATGCAAAAAAATACATCGAAAGCGGCGCCGAAGGTGGCAAACAGTCCACCGCCTACCCCGCCGCCGTCACCGGTGATACCGTGGGCGACCCCTACAAAGATACCGCCGGCCCCGCCATCAACCCCATGCGCAAAGTACTCAGCCTAATGGCCGTACTCCTGGTGCCATTTCTCGTTTAATGCACAGGCATATACCGGAGCCAAACAGTAACGACTTCGCGAGTTGTCAAAAAATGAAGTTACTGCTCAGATTGCCCCTGCAAGGGATCAGGTAAAAACCAAAAATATGAGTTCAGGAAGCTCTGATTAATTCTGCCGTGTTACGAATTGATCAGAGCTTCTTTAACAGGTTGTTGAAAAACTCTCAGCTGGCACGATCCAGTGTTAATTGTGGCTCAAAATGCTCATTGACTGCGTGTAGACTGCGCTTTTTCTCCAGATTTTGCCTTGTTTCGCACTCACCTGAGAGTTTTTCAACAGCCTGTTAAGACCCAGGCGTTGCTGGATGAAGGAGCGGTAGTGGTCTGCATGGCCTACGTCGATCTGAATCCGATTCGCGCCGGCATCGCAGAAACAGCCGAAGCATCGGAATACAGCAGTGTGTCTCAAAGGCTGGAAAAGGCGCGTTCAAGCCATCAGAACATCGTCAACGAAACCCTCACCCCTATCTGTTCAGGCAGTGATCCCGACTCGACGCTGAAAGCACACACTCATACCGCCCGGATCCGTGCGGTAGCCCTCAAGGGGTATCTGCAACTCATCGACTGGACAGGCCGTCAGATACGCGAAGGTAAAACCAGTCATATTCCCCATCCTCTCAGCCCGATAGTGGAGCGACTCGGATTCGATAGTGGCGCCTGGACAGAAACAGCCAACCATTTCCGCAGCCGTTTTGGTATCACCGTCGGTCATTGGGATCGGATCAAGGCTAAGGCCGCACAAACGGGAAGGCACTGGTTGCATGGGATAAAGATATCCCAGCAGGCTTACCGCATAGCGCTGACTTCGTAACCTGTTAATTTATTTTTTTCGCCGCTTTCTAACCAGGCCCATGGTGCTGCGGCTCGATTGTGTTGCTGGGGTGCGAACTTGGTTATCAGCATTCTGAACGTATACTTTAACCTTTGTGGATCGACGCAACCTTACCAAATCCTCTGTTTTCTATTCGCGGCGCTGGATAGCTTGCAAAGATGACACTGATTCCTACAGTCTGATTCGAGAGAAAAATGGATGTGCGTGTTCTCCTCCCGATCCGCTCTCTATACTCTGAGCTTATCTTTTTATATTAACTGAAAGTTATATTGTTTATTTTAATGGATATGAACTCCTAAACTTGCGTAAATATTTGGATGTTGCGAGATACATCTATAGCCTAAAAAATGTGAATTTCATCACGTTTATTTCCTGCTTGGTTATCCACTATACATACGGTCCTGTTAAGAAAAGTAAGCGTTCTAGTCATCTAAGATAGAAGCGGGGAATAAAATATGAAAACGTTAAAAAGTAAGGCATTTGTGGGTGTAATGTTACTTGCGCTTTTCGGCTTGGGTAGCTGTACAGGTGGCGGGACAGGGACGGGTAATTCCAGTGTTGCTGATTCAGGCGGAAGCGGAACTGGTAACGGCGGAAGTGGTGACGATAATGGAGGAGGTTCTTCGACGCAAAAAGCGACTGTATTCTTAGATTTTTATCACCCTGCTGATCCTACAGAAAAAAGTTTAAAAAGTATTGTGGTAAACGATTCCGGTGATACCGAACACAAGGTGATTACCAATAAAGTTTATCCAAAACAAGGATATGGTGGGAGATGGATTTTTTCAGAAGAAGCAGATGCCAGCAAAGAGTATTGCGTCATGGCACTAAATCAAGACTTTGATCAGGGGCATAGTAGCTACGGTACGCTAATCAACCTTCTCAGCGGACAGGATGAAAGGCTGCCGTTGCCTCCAGCCAGGGATGAGAGCCATTTTTCCTATTACCAGGAAGGATCTGGAAAAGTCGGGCAGAATCATGTCTTTTATATCTCAGTTGATCACCATTTGGCGTACAGTGATGATACGGAAAAAGGCTATCTACGATATGATATTAACAATAAAGACTACGTAGCAGCAATCTCCTGTAATTCTTTTATTGTCGGGCAGCCTGAAAAGAAAGTGGATACAGAGGCGTGCAGTAGAAGTTCACTTTTTGTTCCTTCGACAAATGATCGTTATATCTATGGTGACATGACTGGGTGGGGCGTCGATGGTGGCCAGAATCACTATGATTACACCGTGCTATATCAGTATGATTTTGATACGTCGACTTACTCCCGTCTTGGCGAAGATAGCAGTGTAGAATTTGCGGGCGCGACATCTGATGTAAACTATCTGCTCTACACTAACGGGGAAGATAAAAAGGTTTACAATGTCACTACAGGTAATACCAAGACCCTTAAAAATATTTCATATATCGGCAGTCCTACGCGGGCGCAATGGAATAATAGCGGTTTTCTTATCGGTTCGAGGTACAATGATATTCTTTCAGATACAACGGTAGAAGTTGTTGCCAACAATGTTAATAATATCAAAAGTTCTCAGTTCTCTCCCGATGGAAAATCCATCTTTTTTATCTTAAAGGATGAACCGGCTATACTTTATCGAACAGATGATCTGAGTGCGGGGAGCTCCTATCACAAGGTAATGGACATTACAGAGGATGATGATCTCCTGGTTCTTAGAGGCGTCAGTAGTGTGCCTGTGCCAAGCAGTTCCGATGGATCTACTAGCGGCAGTAGTGCTGACGGTTCAGGTAGCTCTTCTTCAGGCTCTTCGGAAGTAAAAAAGGGAGCCTGTATATGGGATGACAGCGTTTTTATTAACTGCAGAGATAACCTGACGCCTGAAGAATGCACGCTTGAGAAACTTGATCCTCTTGATGTGGGTTCAGGTAACCAGATTTTTATCAGTCCCAAATCCTGCACAGAGAATGGGTTTGAAGACTTTATCGAATTGGATGATGGGGTGAAAGAGTATTTCAAAACAACGGGGTGAAATACGATTGATGCGCTGCTGTCGGAATCGGCGCGCATCTTTCTTGAAAGTATGCCAAATGGAGCTTAGCAAGTTGTTGAAAAACTCTCAGCTGGCACGATCCAGCGTTAATTGTGGCTCAAAATGCTAATTGACTGCGTGTAGACTGCGCTTTTTCTCCAGATTTTGCCTTGTTTCGCACTCACCTGAGAGTTTTTCAACAGCCTGTTAAGAGCGAGAGAATTATGTGACGGTTGCTATTAACCCAGCCACTCTATAGATCGCCTAAGCGGCATAGCGAATCTTGTTATGCTTGAAATATTTTTTCACACGATCGGGTTTCTTCTGCAGCATTCGCATGTGGCTGGTTGCTTTCTTTTTCAGTTTTTCTTTTGAGCGCGATGTCAGACCCGGGTGGTTGCCGGTCGCACAGGGTTACTTTGCAGGTGATATTTTTGTAGCCCGGATGGAGCTTGAGTAATCCGGGAAAATCGGAGCTGCGTTCAGTTCATCCCGGATTTCGCTGCGCTGCATCCAG
>JANTGD010000245.1 GCA_024763135.1 Thiotrichales bacterium
ACCAGATCTTCCATGACTTCGCCCACTTCGGCGAGTGTCTCGCGGCCACGTTCGAGCAGGATTAAGCCGGTTTTCACCGCCGCACGCGCGGCAGGCCTGCCCACTGTGAGCAGCGCGGTGGCTGCGACGGGTGTGATCAGCGCTGCGGCCAGCCCCATGACGAAGCCTTTACTGGTGTCGTTAATGGCCATTGCTACAGGTTCTCCTCTGGGTGTTGCGTTGAGTATAGTGTTTGGCAGAGAGCGTGGCGATGACGAGCTCTGGTATTCCAGGGGGGCGGGTTATTTGCAGGCATTGCGCTGTGTTTGGCCTGACGGGCTGGGACAGCTAGCAGGCCATTGAGTCACCCGCTTGCTTACGCTTGCTTTTTTTCCAGCCATCCTCTGAGTTTGCCAATATCGCGGTGTGGAAACAATTCCTCCAGTGTGCCGAGCATGGTTTGTACGGTGGCTGGATCTTTGAGCGCTTTGCGCTCGTATTTTAGCAGCAGGCTGCCCGTATCGCTCTTGGCTTCTACCGCTTTGATGCCCGGAATTTCGGCAATACGTTGTTCTACCTGTGCAGCAAATTCCGGTTGGCCTTTGATTTCATCGAGTCGCAGGCGGACACGGCCGGGGATGTAGCTGAGAATCTTAACGCTTTCAGTGCTCATGTTTCAGCGGATTCCTCCGAGCTGGACGGTGTTTGGGCAGCAGGTTTTTTATTTTGCGCCTGCTGGAGTAAATTGTCGATTTCCACTTCGGCTGCCAGCCAGTCTTCCAGTTCATGGCCGGAAACACCACCGCGTGCCAGCCACCGATAGTAGGCTGCTTCGGCGATCATGTGCTGGCGCAGAGCCTCATCGATCTCCGGAGTGCGTCGCTGATGCAGGGTGGACTCTACCGTAGAGACGGCTTTGGAGATCGCGGGAATAATGGTTTTTTCAATCGTCGGTATGACTTTTTCTTCGATGGTTTTTTCGATGACTTTCTCGAAGCCACTCAAGCGCTGCTTGAGTTTTTCCAACTCGTTGAACATGGATTGCTTACTGTTTTTGTCAGTCATGGCTCGTCCTCTTTGTGAGTCTTCAAAAGTGTTCCAATAGCAAAGTTTGATGACGGTTGCATGACAGGAGATGCGCAATACCGTCGCTTGGCACGCATTGATTACTCGGAATGATGTGGGCAGCTTGGGCAGATTCAAGGAAGCTCTGAGTAATTCTGGCGCGAGCAGATTGTGGTGAAAAGTCGTCCAGTTCAAGGCGCGGATCGCAGGTTATAGCGGGCTATTGCGAAGATCCGCAACGCAGAAGTGGGCGATTTTGCGCTGCAAGCTGCCGGGTTACGAATTGATCAGCGCTACCTCAAGCGACTTGTATCAGTCTGATACTGCCCATATCAATAAATAGATGCCGTATCCCGGGCAGATGGCATTTTCTGGCCGGGCTTGCAACTCCAGAGTTCGTTGCTACAGCCCGCGTTACCATTTAGAGTTGTGCGCTCAGCCACTCGGTGTAAATCTGAGTCGGATCTGCGCATTTTCCGCTAACCGCCACTCCAAACCCAACAGACACAATGATAACCGAGACCGATCACATACAGCTGGCGTTTTCCCAGGAAGACCTGCTCATACTGCAACAGGCGTTTACCCATTTGGAGCACCCGAGCTTGGCTGCGCGTTTGAGTAATGTGATAGGCACCCCAATCGAGATTGCGTTAAATCTTTTACCAAGAGACTGGCAGCGAACCCTGCACAATATTGCCCATGGCAGTATCAGTAAGGCCTTGGATGCCGCAATCCAATCGATTGACAAGCGTGTCGATACCAACCCTCGTAATGCAATGCATCGTGTATTTTGCGGCTTTTCCGGTGGCGTCGGTGGATTGTTTGGGTTGCCGGCGCTGGCAATTGAAATGCCGGTGACGACCTCGCTGATGCTCCGGTCCATTGCAGAGATCGCACGCGCACAGGGGGAAGATTTGAATGACCCCGGTACCCGTCTGGCTTGTATGGAGGTATTTGCTCTCGGGGCGCGCTCAGAGGCAGACAACGCCGCAGAGACGGGATACTACGGCGTGCGCTTGGCCTTGTCGCTCGCAGTTCGCAATGCGCAACAGTACCTGTTGGAGCAGGGTTTTAAGGGTGAAACTGCCCCAGTGCTTGTCAAATTGGTCGATTTGGTGGCTGCGCGGTTCGGGATGGTCATTTCAGAGAAGGCCGCCGCGCAGATAATGCCGGTGGTGGGGGCTGCCGGGGGTGCAACGCTTAATGTGATTTTTATGAAGCATTTCCAGGATGTTGCATGGAGCCACTTTGCGCTGCGTCGGCTGGAGAGGAAATATGGCGCGCCATTGGTGAAGGTGCAATACCAACAGTTGTTGGAGCAGGAACAAACCGATAGTGACTACAGCGCGCGTCTGGTGTAGCCCATGCGTCCTTGCGCTATAGATACAAGGGTGCCATACGTCGCCAGTAGTAACCTCGGTGAGCGCGATCTGACCATTCGTAGAGCTGGTGCGCGATGCCTTTGGTCACGAGAATCTGACTGAGGTCATGGTTGTTTTGTAAAAACGGGTCTTCTTTCCCAATCGTTAGAATAATCTCCATTGTCCGGAGGTGTTTCTGCGCTGAGCCATTGAGTTGCGGCAGGAAGTGGGTTGGCGTGTTGAAATAGATATTATCGTCGTAGTAGCCATCGAACAGGTCGCGAAAATGTTCTACGTGGTAAGTGAGGTCGTAGCGTCCGGAAAAGGCACTGATCTTGCGAAACCGCTGTGGATGGCGCAAGGCAATATTGACTGCATGAAAAGCGCCCAGGCTACAACCGTGGGCGATTACGCAGGGGTGGGGATTTTTGCTTGACATAAGCGGAAAGACTTCGTGCAGAATATATTCCTCGAATTGAATATGTCGGCGTATGCGATCTGCGGGCGTTTTCCAAAAGCAATACAGTGATTCGTGATCAATGCTATCGACGCAGTAGAGTTGTAACTGGCCAGCCTTGATTTTGTGGGCGACCGTATCGACCAACCGCAAGTTTTCATACTCGTAGAAGCGGCCGTCGCGGGTCGGAAATACGAGTACTTTGGCGCCGGCATGGCCGAAGACTAATAATTCCATTTCGCGGTTCAAGTGGGGGCTGAACCAGCGGTGATACTCTCGTTTCATAGTGCAGCAAAAAATGTTTTCAATTCCAAGCGCAGTTGATCTTCCTGAGTCTGCTGATTGGGATAGTCGATATGTCCGGCCTCCAGAACGAACAGCCGTTTCGGACCGAGCAGCGCGTTGTAAATGGCGAATTGGCCCGGCGGTGCGACGACCGGATCGAAAAGTGCCGCTGCAATATGGATGGGCACTTCGATGAACCCCGCCGCAATGGCGGCATCATAGTAGGCCAGTGTTGCAGCAATATGACGATGCGTTTTTGCAAATTGTTGTACCGCGTGCGCGCTGCCTGTGGTGGGGAGTTCGAGCCGCAGTCGCTGGTGTCCAAAACTCGGTACATTAAAATGGGCGCGTTGGATGCGCGGCTCCCAGGGTAGGGCCAGCGCACCAATGCCACCGCCAAAGCTGATTCCCATATAGCCCACATGACCAGCCAGTTGGGGGTAGATCGCCAATAAGGCAGATACACCCAACCAGAGATCATCAACGCAGCCACCCAAAATATAGCGATCCCGATCTTCGATGTGGTGCAGCACGTGCAAGGAGGGATCGGCGGCATAGGGTTGCTGTTGACTGCGACCAAGACCGCGAAAGCAGGGAAATAGCAGCGCGGCCTCAACCACGGGCAGGTCGAAATCCGGTGCGTCGCGGCCCCCATAGCCATGCCCCACAATGAGTCCCCGCCGCACAGGCCCCTGTTCTGGTACGAGTAGCCAACCGCCGATCAGCACCGCATCGGTCGAGCGATATTGCAGCTCGAACACCCGCCAACCCTGCTCGATCTGTCCAGTGTCTTCCAGACTGGGCAGCGCTGCGATCTGCAGCACCCGTTGGTAGCGTACGCGCCAAAATTCAGCAAAGTCCCCAGGTGCGGGTGGCGCAGTGACCTGCAGTAGCGCCTGCAGATCCATGCCATAGCTGGGATCGAAATCAAAAGAATGGGTCAGCGCAGATATCGACATGTTCAAGAATACGATTGATGGTCTTAGTAAGCCGTGCGATTTACCACTAATTCGGGCGTCTGTATTGCGCACCTGAAGCGGAGAAAGCAATCGCTATGCCAAAACAAGCGGGTGCGTAACAGCCGCTACACCATGAGAACGGTGACCGATTCTGCTATGATTGGTTTTTTTAGTCCCAATTAAGAGAGTGTTTAGCCAGTTTCGCTATGCTTACTCCCGTCACTCAGAAGTAATACAAAGAGAAATTTTCTCAGCGAGGGAATGCACTAAATTAACGCCATCATTGCCAGGAGGCGTGACAGGTGAAGGCGCAGAGGGGGATCCATGAATTCGCTGGAAGGTATTGCTAAAAATGATCGTCACGATAGCACGCAACATACTCCCAAGCTCTACGAACAGGAAACAGAAGCCGCCGTTCAGCTGCTCACTCGCTTGATTCAGGCCCAAAGTAAGTTACGCAGCGATCCTACATGCGCTTTGCTGGAGCATGCGGTGCAAGCGGGAAGCGGTTTTCTCAGCGCGCGTTTGGATGAACAGCGCTATCTGTCTCAGTATGTCGAAGCCAAAACCAAAGCACAGGAAAAACTCGGAGAACTCGACGGTTTGCTCGGACTGATTCATACCTATGTCAATGGGCCGAAAATTGAAAATCAGACGCATTCTATTGAAGGCGACGATCAGCAGATCCTGGCGGACTCGGAAGAGCTGCTGACACAATGGTTGTCCGATTTGCGGCACTTGCAGCCTCAACTTCCCGCGTTCAATACGGAGAGGGCGAAAGCGGGGAGGCAATCTGATGTCAGCCATACAGCATTAGACGCAGAAAAAATCCCTCCGTTGAACCTCGATGTTTTGCCGGAGTCCGAAGACAGCCCGGCGCGATCCGCCGGGGTCGATGCGAAACCAGATCCCTCGCCCAACGGCATGCGGCTCGAAGTTCGTCTGTTCGGCAACTTTACGGCGAGTTTGAATGGTGTGCAGATTAATGATTGGCCCAAAGGCAAAGCCAAACAGTTATTTAAATTTTTAGCTTATCGGGCACAGCCCATTCCAAAAGAAGTGCTGATGGAGCTTTTCTGGCCTAATTATAGTACCGACAGCGCGCGGAACAATCTGAATGTCACCATCTATTCAGTACGGCAGACGCTTAAGAAAGCCGGTGCAGTCACGCCTTGTGTGGTATTTGATGACGGTGCATACCGCTTTGGTGAGGAAGTAACACTCTGGGTTGATACCAGCGAGTTTGAGCAGCGCTATCTGGATGCTAAAAAAGCGCTGCACCAGCAGGATAAAGCCAGAGCGTTGGAATTGCTGTCAGAAGCAGCCTCCCTTTATCGGGGTATGTTTTTGGAGGATGCACAATATTTGGACTGGACCAATGACATCCGTGAAAATCTGCGCGATAAGTATATCTTCGTTCTGGAAAAACTCGCGGAGAATTATCTGAGCCTGAAGGCTTATGATGACTGCATTCATATCAACCGCAAATTACTCGAGCTGGATAACTGCAACGAGCGTGCTCACCAGCATCTGATGACCTGTTACTACGAAAGCGGTCAACGCCATCTGGCACTGCGCCAGTATGAAATTTGCCGCACCAATCTTGCCGAAGAGCTTAATATCCGACCAAATCGGGAGACTGAATCACTCTACCAGTTCTACAAGCAAGGGGGGCTGGAGTCGTCCCAGTCGGCGTAGTACGCCAACACGC
>JANTGD010000246.1 GCA_024763135.1 Thiotrichales bacterium
AAGATATTGGTGTGCATGGTGAATCGGAAAAACTCGTGGTCACCTTATTGGTGATGAGAGGTTTTTCTGATTTGCCAGGTGCACCAAGAGCTTGCGTCGACTTTTGTGATACAACTGAGGTTTTTAGGTTTATAAAGCTGTCGAATTGATTCCTGTTGAGCAAAACCCCGCAAAGTCCGAGCACCTTGTCTTGGTGAATACAGAGCCTGCTGACTCACCAATATGCCAACCATCGGCCGTCACTGCGTTTGACTTTTATCTGGTGATCACGCCAGGATTTTGCCGGCGAGACGGTATCGCCCGCCTGATTGACTGCACGCTCGATATGCAGCAGTGCAGTCCCTTCACACTGGCTACGATTAAAACGCAGGCTGGCCGACCGCACGGTGAGTTGCGAGTAACTTTTTCGCAATGAATTCAATAGGCTGGCCGTGCTGCTGTCGAGCCTGGATACTCGCTTGATGCTGCGCAGATTCAAGTCCGTGAGCGCAGTCTTGAGCGTGAACACTACAGCCGCTACGTCATTATTGCCCGATTTTGGGCAGGAGAATACCGGCTTATGCGACACCGTGGCCACGGGTTGTTTCCGCTCGCGCGCTACTTTTTTTTGGGTTTCAAGCTGCTGTTGTAACTGGCGCTGCAGTTCCAGCGCTGCTGCATGATCGGGTATGACAGCAAGCAGCTTTTGGAGGTTGTCCAATGCTTGCTGGTAGCGCCCATCGCGTTGCGCACGTTGCGCAGCCTGCAGCTGCGTATTTGCCTGTGCCTGTCGCGCTTGTTCAGCGTCCAGGCGCGCCTGTAGGGCCAGTACCTCTGCATGGGTGGGCGCCAGCGACTGTGCCGCTTCGAGGACTGTTTGCGCCTGTCCCCAGTCGCGCTTGTCAAGCGCCTGCTGCGCCTCCGATAGTAGCGCTGTGAGGCGCTCATTTTGGCGCGTCTGCGCCGCCGCCTGCAGCTCTGCGGATAGCGCATCGATAGCGCTTTTGAGTTGCACCACTTGCGCGTCGTAGGGATACTCGGCCCGCGCTTGCTGCCAAACAGCCAATGCCTTGTGAACATCCTGCTGCGCGATGCTGTTTTCAATGTCACGCAATAGTTCACCAAAACGCTGATGGACTGCCGCTTGCGTTGCCAGTTTCGCCTTGACCTGCGCCAATAGGTCCGCACCAATACCAAGTTGCCCGGCCTGTTCAAGCGCTTGACGCGCAGCCGCAAAATCATTTTGAGCCATGCGCGCATCCGCTCGCTCGAGCAAATTCATTAACACAGTATGCAAACCTTGCCGGGCCTCAATATCGCCTGGGAATCGGTTTTTCACCAATTGATAGTAATGTGCTGCGCTGGACTCGACGGGCGTCACCCAATCCCCTTGCTTAAGGGCCTTTTCGGCACGCTGTAGCCAGGCATGACGCTGCTGATCCTCAGCACGGATCTGCCGGTCTGGCAGCCAGTGCAGCGCAAACGCCACTAAGATGCCGAGCAAAACGCTCATCAAAACATAACGAGTGATTCGGGAAAGGGGCCAACTGCCCGGCGGCCGAGCGGGATCCGATTGCGTCTTCTGCGCACTGACAGCATCATTGACCGTGGTCGCTTGATGACTGACCGCTTGCTCGGCCTTGGGAATCTGTGCCGACTCTACCGCTTGCGCAGCAGCAGCCAATCGTCCGGGGCGTAGCACGGTATTGTTAACGGGCGCAGTATTTTGCGGCGCCACAGATTGCAAACCCTGTAACGATTGCGCCCAGGAAAGAACCGACTGGGGACGATCGTCAGCGCGGAAACTCAACGCAGCATCGATGGCTTCGAGAAACGCGCGACTATAGTCACCCTTGGCTTCGTCGCACGCCTTGGGCTGGGGGTCTACCCCTGTTTCCATCAACAATGCGCTGCGATCCATCGCATCCACGGGCCGCGCCGCACACACTGCGGTGTAGAGACAAGCCCCCAGAGAATACACATCGGACCAAGGGCCTTGCTTGAGTTGGGTACTGTACTGCTCGAACGGTGCATATCGCGGCGTGACCACGCGCGTCAAAGAACGACTGCGTTGCAGCAAAGCCTCCCGGGCTGATCCAAAGTCAATAAGCACGGACGGGCCTTGATGGCGTATCCTAATGTTGTTGGGTGTGATATCGCGGTGAATGAAGCCGGCCTCATGCACTATTGCCAACCCTTCGGTGATCGGCAAAACCACTGCCAGCAAGTCACTTTCTGAGGCCCCCTCCCCACGTTTCAAGCGCGCGGCCAAATCTTCGCCCCGCTCATATTCCATGACGATATAGGCAGTGCCGTTCGCCTCGAACACATTGTGCACATGCACGATGCTGGGGTGGCGAAATTTTGCGAGCGTGCGCGCTTCCTCTATGAAGCCACGCAACCCCCAGGCATAGGTTTCACCGAGATTGCCACTGCGCGGGCGCACCGTATCCCCTTCGGAGCGGACCGCAAATTCCGCAGGCAGGTATTCCTTAAGCGCCACCCAGCGCCCCAGGTTACTGTCTTGCGCCAGATAAGTGACGCCAAAGCCACCCTGACCAATGACCGATTGAATCACATACCAAAGGATTTTTGCACCCTCCGGCAATGGCTGCTGAACACTGTCCCCCAAGGCGGTTTACTCGAATTAAATGACTGATTGAATAAGCTCGTTCGTCTTTTGGCCCAATTCTGTGTGGAACGACTCAGCGAACGCCTGAAATGCGCAAGCTCTGCGTTAAACCTAGATTCGTAACTTCTGCGTTACTCTCATGCCCACTCGGTCGCAGATTAATTGTTGTATTAGTGCTTGACCACTCACCCCCTTACCCTTAAAAGGGTGTCGCAAAAGTCCGTCCAGGACTTAGCGTCACGCGGAAAGGAAAAAGTATGATTTTTTCTTTCCTCACAGAAACAACGACTTGTGGTCGTTGTTTCTGGCAGCACGTCCCTATGCTGCACGAGGCTGTAGAAAAGCCAGCGCTTTTGCGACAGCCTCACACCCGGAGAGCGGGGAGTGAGGGTATAAACAACCGCCAATAACTTATGCAGCGTTTGATTCTGACTATGCGCACCCCCGCAAGCGCGACACGTCCTCCCACCAACAAAATCCAAACCGGCTGAGCATGCTATAAATTGGTTATTCTACTGAGACCCAGCCTATCGAAGCCCTCACATACTGAGTACCCGACAGCAGCAACGTTTGCAGACCGGTATACCCCTATTGTGGCACAGGTGCGGAAATCTCCACTGCCCCTGTAGCGGCGGTCGTAGCGCCTCCGCCCCCGCCGCCGCCACCACCACCGGCAGCCAATGCCCCAACAGCCAGTGCGCCCAAACCAATCCACAACCAATTTTTTCCTTTTGTTGGACTGTCCTGGGCCACCTTAGCAGCGCCGGATGGCATAACGCTGACCGTCAGTGGATCGAAAGAAAACCCCCGCATCACAGAATTACCCGCCTGGTCCTCGGCCACAATATAGTATTCGAGCCCTGGCGACTGAACCGCGTCTTCGGGGAGCGTCACTTGGTATTGCGCACCGCCCTTGGGTAATTTCATCGGCAGTTCTTTGAAAATGGCTTCCCCACTTGTGCGATAGAACAATGTCACCGCCGCCACCCCTTGATCGTCCATCACCTTCGCGGTGATCTCAAGCGATCCCGGCGGAACAGGACCGGAAAATCCCTGGTGCTGAATCGTGGGCGCTTCGATATCGGGTGCGGCGAACACTGCCAATGGAAACGCTTGCACAACGCTGAGAATAAAAATCAATATAGCCTGACTCATACGTCGCAAGCACTTTATATGGAATAACATTTTGAACTCCCGACTGATTGTTCAATCACTCATCCTACTAAGACAATCTGTAGTAAAGCCTTATTCAGCAGGTCGCTTGGCCTTCAGCCACGGCGCGACAGCTAGGGGTTGCTTGAGCGACACAAACAGTCCTTGCTGCAGCAGTGACTCAATAGCGCCGCTCATTTGGAACCGCTAAGCAGCACTGCAGAAAGCAAGCCGACCCTCCCGCAAAATCACACAAGCTGCTTCATTCAGAACCATACTTGATAAATCCGATGATTTCACCTTTGAACCGTACCCCGGTAGAAAGAAGCATCCGGTATTACCCGAAATCGTTGTTAAAATTGGAACCAAACTAAAATAATCGTTGGCATTTATAAAACCATAAAACCCAAACGCTTGGATATCTAGCGTCAGTAGGCTTCTGTATCGACACCTACTTATATCACTTTAATTTTTTAAGTGATATCACTGATACTTTATGGCCGCGCATCATTTACTGGGATTCATTGATTAATAGTCAGTCGCTATAGCTAGGCAGATTCTTGTCGCGTACAATTACTCACTCACATACACGCTGTGGCCCGAACCAATCAATTAAGGAAGCCCTGATTATTTCTGGCGCGAGTTGATTGTGGTGAAAAATCGTCCAGTTCAAGGCACGGATCGCAGGTCATAGCTGGCTATTGCGAAGACCCGCAACGCAGAAGCGGGCGATTTTGCGCCGCAAGACGCCGTGTTGCGAATTGATCAGCGCTTCCTTAAGAACCATCAGTACTGCAGACACTCATTTTATGAAAACAAGACAAGACGCTACCAGGCGTTGCATAAGTTCTCGCACAACCACCCCCTTGCCCGCAAAGGGAGAGAACAGGGCAACGGTTAAACGACGCATAAAAACTGATACAACGATCGAGCGTTTATTTGCTCCGCAGCAACACCTGGTTTTAACTGCGATCATCGCTTACAGCCTGCTATTTGGATTGGGTGCTTGCGGTGGTGGGGGTGGCGGAAGTAGCAACATGCCAACCGCAGCACCTGCCCCTGAATCACGCGTGACGATCACCAATGACAATGCATTAAAGGTCGCGACCGAGGTCTATTCCACCATTCTGACAACCATCAAAACCGGTGAAAACAATGGCTTGCTTGCCCGTAGCACACCCTTACCGGCTCACATCGAACTAAAAACAGCCAGGGCATCGCAATCCCAAACCACTGATTGCGAGAAAGCGGGTACGCTGACACTGACGGTGGACGATGTCGACAACAACGTGATCGCGAGCCCGGGAGACAAGCTCGGCTTTCTCTTTAAAGATTGCACCGATAATGATGGCAATGTCGTCAACGGGAAGATTGATGCAGTAATCGTCTTCTACAGCTCAGAAACCAACTTTACTTTCGATTATTTTTACAACCTGTACGCAAACGATGCTCAGGGCCGGACTGAGCGCTTTGAGGGCCCCATGCGTATCCGTAGTGACTCCACGGGCACAATAAAAAAAGTGACCATGACCAGTGACTCAATTTCCCGCGAAATCAATCAAGTGGAATCAGAGCTTATCGGTTTACAGTTCTATATTGAAAGCAGTGCCACACATCGTCTGGC
This sequence comes from Thiotrichales bacterium, assembly GCA_024763135.1. Lineage (GTDB taxonomy): Bacteria > Pseudomonadota > Gammaproteobacteria > UWMA-0217 > UWMA-0217 > JANTGD01. The sequence goes on from JANTGD010000246.1 coordinate 5,388, forward strand.
AGACTATGCAGTCGAGTTGAGTTCCAAAGACCTCAAGGGAAAAGTACAAATCACGACGGACCCTAACTTAGAATTCACCACTCAGTCAGAAAATCCAGAAACCGGGGTATTGCAAATCGCGGGCGCCAATGGCACTTCGGCCCAGGTCAATGCGGATACTGGGAACATTGCAACAGCATTTTTAATCATTAACAATGGAACGTCAGTGTCTTCCGAGGAAATCTTCTGGAGCCATTTAAAGCAGGAGACGCAGTAAGTGAGTGCTTGCTTGCAGCCTCACTCAATCGTTTGACTCAAATAGACTAAGGAAGCCCCTAGTACACCGACAAGTCCAAACTGTCTATATCAGCGCAAACCCACGCGTTCAGAACAAGGCATTGTTGCGAAGCCATGGTTGTTCCATGTCGAGC